>JAGGXZ010000203.1 GCA_021162805.1 Candidatus Poribacteria bacterium | reverse complement strand
GATGACGGGGGATGGAGTTGGGTGAAGATATGGCCGTATCGAACTCCGCCGATCACCATAGCCGTTGATCCCAAGGACAGCAGGGTTATCTATGCCGACGTTTTCAAAACCACGGATGGAGGGAGAAACTGGAAACAGATCTTCCCCCTCAAATGTGCCTTCTGCGATCTGGCCGTAAATCCACGAAACACCGAGATCCTATATGCTACGTTCTGGATAAAGGGCGGGAAGGTGACGGGGCTGTATAAAAGCGAAGATGGAGGGTTGACTTGGAGGAAGATATTCGACTATCTAGCGATTCCGATCGTAATCGATCCCAGACGTCCTATGAGGGTATATGTAGGGGGTGAGGGGAAAGTGTACAGAAGCATGGACGGAGGAGATAGCTGGGTAGGGCTGAGGGAGGGATTGCCTCAGGGACTGATCCATTCGATGCTGATAGATCCCCTCAATCCCAATATCATCTACGCAGGTGTGGATATGGTAGGGGTGTATAGGAGCGAAGATGGAGGTGAGACGTGGAGTCCTCTGGGGAAGGGATTCCCCGACACGGTGAAGATCATGGATTTGGCCATTGATCCATCATCACCGGATTTTCTGTATGCGGCTACCATCTCAGGAGTTGCGTTTGGGAATGAGTATGGTCTATGGAGGATGGAGTTGCCACCGAGGAAGCCATTTCACTCGGTTAGTGTCATGGGCAAGCTTCCGGGCATCTGGGGTGATATCAAGAGGTGAGGAGGTATGGTTCCGGGACACATCAGGCTGATAGCGAGACGGAAGGTGCTGGGGTTTGTTCTGTCAGAGGAAGGGAGAGTCGGAAGCAGAACTGCACTGTCTACCGCCACGCTGGTAGCTGTCTCCTCGCTGGCTGCTATGATCATGGCCCCGAAAATCGCTCACGCTGCCGGATACTGCCCCGATGGAGTGTGGTGCGATAAGACCTACTGCTGTCCTGTTCCTAATGACGGATGGAAATGCTCCGAATTCTGGGTGGATCCAGGATGTGTGCTGGCGAATTGATCCCGACGGAGGACGCTCTATGATAGCGTCCTCCATTCAAAATCAGGAGGTTGCCGATGAAAAAGGTATCGCTTGCATTACTCCTTTTGATATTAACCACACTATCATACTCCGATGAGCCGAGATGGATGAAAGTATTGGATAACACAAGGGTGGAGTGTATAACCGCTGACCCCTCGACCTCCGCCATCCTCATAGGAACTGTGAACAAGGGATTATACAAAAGCCTGGATCGAGGAAGAACATGGAGAAGGATGGACAAGGGGATCCATTCCATGGCATGGATATACTCCATCGCCATAAACCCACATGATCCAAAAGTCATCTACGCAGCTACAGAGGGAGGGGTATACAGGAGCGAAAACGGCGGGGGAAATTGGGGGAAAACCAGCATGAACACCACGGCATTTACAGCGGTTATCAACCCTAAAAACACGGATATCATCTATGCTGGGGAGTATAAGAGCGAGAACGGAGGGAAGAGATGGGAGGTTATGAGTTCCCTGATAAGGATGGGTGAGCACCCATATCGAATGGCCATAGATCCCAAGCATCCCGAGATTCTATATGCGGTGATGTGCTCAGGGAGGGGATTTAAAAGCGCCGATTCAGGGGAGAGCTGGGAGAGGATGTTAAGCGATAAGGTTTGGTATGTAACGGTTAATCCCATTCACACGGGTGTTATCTACTTATGTGGGGAGAGGGGAGTGTATGAGAGCGAGGATGGAGGAGAGAGATGGGAATTGAAGGGAGAGGGATTACCGGATGGGGACGTCGATTATCTTTTGGTGGATCCGATAGATCCTCGGTTTGTGTATGTCGGGCTGAGGGGAGTTGGGATTTTTCAGAGCAAGGATGGAGGGGAGATGTGGCATCCGTTGGGGGAGGGATTCTCGGATGAGGCTTTGATATCGGGGCTGATTATCAATTCTTCAGATCCGAACTATCTCTATGTGAGCACGCATAGCGGGGTTTGGAGGTTAAAGCTGGCACCCAGGAAACCATTTCACTCGGTAAGCCCATTGGGCAAGCTTCCGGGCATGTGGGGAGACATCAAGAGGTGAAGAAGCTTGGAAGAATCACATGTTTGCGATAATTTTCAGCCTTTTATTCATGATCTCATCCCCGGTTGAATTGCCAAACGTTAAGCTGGCCTTCGAATCATTCGATGAAAGGAATTGCGACATCTACATGATGGAAAGCCTAGATGGCAAACCGGTTAACCTCACGAATTTCCCCGCCCTTGATGCCTATCCCAACTGGTCTCCCGACGGGAGGAAGATCGCCTTCTCCTCCAAAAGGGATGGAAACTGGGAGATATACGTCATAGACCTGGAGACGAAGGAGCAGAGGCGATTAACACACAATTCCCTGCTAGATACCTTTCCAAAGTGGTCGCCTAACGGCAAGATGATAGCTTGGAATCGAAACCACGATCTGTATCTCATGAACTCCCTTACGGGGAGATACCGAAGACTAACGGAAAGTATGGGTGTCACTGGCCTGAGCTGGTTTCCTGGGGAGGAGAAGATCCTCTTTTACTCACTGGTGGATAATGGATTTCATCTTGTAGACATCCACACCGGACATCTGGAAACACTTCCCAAACCGCCTCACAGCAAGAGTATATATGGTTTTTCAATATCGCCAGATGGTAGGAAACTGGTTTGTGCATCCAACCATGAGGTGTTGAAAGGGAGTGCCCTGTATGGGCTATACATGATGGATCTGATAAGCGGGGAGTTCAAGAGGCTGATCAGAGATCCAGATGGCAACTGCACGTTCCCCTGCTGGAGCCCAGATGGAAGGTTCATATTCTTCACATCCGATAACAAGGGTAAGAACCTGGACGGGGTGGATATCTGGATCATGACGCCTGAGGGGGAAGTGGTGAGACGGCTTAAGCTGGAGAAAGCAAATTATGCTCCTGATGTGTTCGATCCGAGATATGCCTATCATTCCGTATCACCTGGGGTGAATTTGAAAGAGATGTTGTGGGGGATGATCAAGGGAAGGAGGTGAAAGGGATATGGTCTCAGGTCACATCAGGCTGATAGCCAAGCGGAAAGTGTTGGAGTTTATTCTCTCTGAGGAGGGAGAGTCAGGAGCAGGACTGCGCTATCGACCGCTACACTGGTGGCGATCAGCAAGTAGGACCCGAACTATCTCTATGCGTCTGGGGGTGGTATCAAGATGTGTGAGGAGATAAATCCCCTGAGAAGGAGGTGAAGATTCATGATTCCGGGCCACATCAAATTGATAGCAAGGCAGAAGGTAATGAGGTTTATCCTGTCTGAGGAAGGAAGAGTCGGGAGTAGAACTGCGTTGTCTACCGCTACGCTGGTAGCTACTTCAGCTCTTGCTGCCATGCTGATAATGCCCAAAGTAGCCTACGCTGGCGGATACTGCCCAAAACCGGATGATTGGTTGTTCTGCCCTGTCTACTGCTGTTTTGATGGAGCTCACTGGAATTGTAGTGATGTTTGGGACCCAGGGAAATGTATAGTCCCATAATCTAATGTATAGTCCCATAATCTAGAGATGGCTCATCCGTCGGTGAAATTAAAGCGACATTTTCCTGTAGAGGCACAAAGCCACAAGGCCTTATGCCCTTACATTGGTGGAAATTATTAACCTAACTATAGTTCCGCAGATTTTGGTTGCCAGATGAAAGGGGGAGAAGGTATCATCTCTAAAAAAAGGAACTGTAAAAGGAGAAAACAAATGGAGATCTTCTTCCCCATAGTGATGATATCCTATCTTATGGAGCTTCGCAACCTCTTTACAAAGCCGAACTGGCTCTACTTCCAAAGCTACATCTTT
>JAGGXZ010000202.1 GCA_021162805.1 Candidatus Poribacteria bacterium | reverse complement strand
TTTAAAGCTACCGTCCGCAGTCGGCAGTCCGCCGTCCGCCGTTATTCCGCTGCGGACCGCGGACGGTGGACGGCGGACAATTAGCCATAGATACTACACTCAAGGGAAATAAGAGCGTTCCTCTTTGTCAGTCAAGAGTTTCTCAGGATTTTGATCTCCCTCTTTTGTCTGTTTCCCGCTCTATGGTTGCTTTCTTCATCCCTCTCTCAAACTGGGGGTGAACCAGTCCCGAAAGGATGCTTAGCCTCCATAGCTTCTCAGGTGAAATACCCTCGATTCTAGAAATAAACGGCAGCCCAGATGGAAAAAATTTCCCATTTGATGGGGGGAGGATGTAATTCTACCCGCCGAATATTGTCTGCGATCAATGGCATAATATTTGCTCTATGTCGTAGTTACAATGGGTGTGAAATGTCTCGGAAGGATATATCTGATATCGATCCTGATCCTCTCAGCCGGGTGGGGTTGGGCTGCATCGATCACCTTTTTGGAAAAGACGACGGGCTCTAACAGCCTCAGCCTGAGCGTCGGCGATAGGGTGGAAGTGCAATTGAAACTATCCGCCGGTGGGGCAAAGCTCACAGGTATATCCCTCTTCATATCCTATGATCCGAGCTTTATCGAGGTGGAAGACGCCGATCCGAAAACCCCTGGCCTCCAGCCGGTTGAGGCGACATCACTTTTGAACTGGATGATCTTCAGCAATGAGATCAAGGATGACGTGATAGATTTCTCGATGGCCACCCTGATGAAGGATAAGAGCTTCTCAGGCGAAGGGGTGATCGGCGTAATCCACCTTAAAGCTCTGAGGCCGGTGGGATCGACGGTGATAAGGCTCGAGACGGATGCAGCCCGACATATGGATTCACGTTTCACTTTTCTGGATCAAAACGGGGAGATGAAAACCGCCCCATTTCTGGGGATGAATAAGCTGACGATAACGGTGAGGGGACTCCTTCTCAAACAGATAGGTGACCTGACGATAACGAACGACGGGAAGATCTACCAGATATCCCTCGCCGATTTCATGATCGATCCGGATTCCCCTCCGCCAGGGTTGAAATGGGAGGTGTCGGGTAACAAACACGTTAAGGTTGATTTGGACTTGGATAAACATCTGGCCTCTCTATCATGCGAGGATAAATGGTTCGGCGTCGAGGAGATCACCTTTACGGCGATAGATCCTCAGGGGAACAGGGCGAGCACGAGTGCCTCCGTCACGGTCAAATCACCACCGAGGATCAAGGATATCCCGGATATCACCTTTATAATCGGTGAGAGGAGATATATAAACCTGAATCGATACGTCGTGGACTACGATGATCCCGATCTCAAGGGGATAAAATGGAGCTTCTCAGGTGCGGGGAACGTCGTGGTAAACATCACACCCGATAACAAGGCGTATATCTCGCCGAATGACGGATGGACGGGGCAGGAGACCTTGACCTTCACAGCCACGGATGCGGATGGATATTCGGCCTCCGACTCCTGCACGATCACCATCCTTCCTGACACTTTCCCCAGGGTGCTTGATATCCCGGACGTGATAGCCAAAAGCGACGGGTCATATATGAGCGTGAGGATAGACCTGGACGATTATGTCGTCGATAGCGATACGCCTCCGGATAAGATAGAGTGGAGTTGTGTGGGAAACGTCAACGTGCTGGTGAACATAGACCCGATCACCCATGAGGTCACCTTTTCATCGTTGAACGGGTGGGTTGGCAAGGAGAAAGTGACATTCAGGGCAACCGATCCGGAGGGACATTCCGCCTCGGATGATTGCACGGTCGAAATCATACCCAACAGCCTGCCGCCGGTTCTATCCGATATGCCCGATGTGAGCTTCAGCCTCAAGGTGGGACATGCAGAACTGGATCTGAACAAGTATGTCTCCGATATGGATACCTCCTCGGATAAGATAAGATGGTCGTTTCACGGCAACAGCATCATAACGGTCGAGATCACACCTCAGAACGTCGCACGCTTTACAGCTACGAAGGAGGCGTCGGAACGGATCACCTTTACCGCCACCGATCCGGATGGAAACTCGGCCGAAAAGACCATCACCGTCACCGCCTATCGGCCTAAACCCCCGACGATATCTGATCTCCCGGAGCAGAAGCTGAAGCAGGGGGATGTGCTCGTGGCCTTCGATCTGGATGATTACGTCTCCGACGATCAGACACCGCCACAGAAGATCAAGTGGCATGCGGAAGGGTATGATCCGTCCCATCTGGTCGTATCGATAGGCGAGGACCACCTCCTGACCCTCACCGCCTCATCGAATTGGTTCGGCACGGAGGAGATCAAACTCGTGGCCACCGATGGGGATGGCAACTCCTCAAGCAAGACGCTGAAGGTTAGGGTTATCACCCCGCCCGTCGTCAAACCGATACCGCCGTTATCGCTCGTTGAGGGCCAGACAGACGTATCGTTGGATCTGGACGATTACGTCTCCGATCCTGACACCCCCTTGGATGAGATATCCTGGAGGGCGTCGGGGTATAAAAATCTGATCGTGGTCATCGATTCGAACAACCATAAAGTGATGATACATGCGCCTGAAGGAGTAACTGGCACGGAGAATATCACCTTCACCGCAACAGATCCCGACGGCAACTCGGATGAGACGGAGTTATCCGTTACGATCTCCCCGAAACAGGTCGGAAAACCTCCTATACTGAGCGGATTTTCCGATATATCCATCCCCAAAGGAGGCTCCGACTCATCGATAGATCTGGACGAGCATGTGACCGATCCGGACGGCCTCCCGGAGCTCATAAGCTGGCAGGTAAAAGGGGCGAAGATGCTCAAAGTGGACGTGAATCCCGATACCCATATCGTTACCATATCGCCTCTAAATCCCGATTGGACCGGCGAGGAGATTATAACCTTCGTCGCAACCGATCCGGATGGGAACAGCGCTGAGGCTAAGGTTAAGGTCAGGGTATACGATCCGAACGCCGCCTTACCCCCAAAGATATCACAGCTTCCGGAGGTGAACTTGAAACAGGGCGAATCGATGGAGATCGACCTGAGGAAATATATCTCGGATGAAGATACGCCCTTCGATTCCCTTAAGCTCTCCGTAAAGGGGAATAGCAAGGTATACGTGAATCTCAACGAGACGGGCATCTTAACCCTAACGGCGCCCAGTGATTGGAGTGGGGGGGAGAACCTGACGATCGAAGCGGTCGATCCGGATGGGAATACCGCTTCAGCGGAGATGAAGGTGAACGTTACGGGAGGAAGTTCAGGAAATAACAGCCAACCCCTATCTCTCAAAGTGTTCGTCACGCCTAATCCGGTCAATCCGAACCTGCTGCGCATAACGGTTATCCCTTCGAATAACCTCATCTCCTCCCCTTCCGTTGAGCCCAATCTTGAGGATGGGATAAAAGTGAAGATGGAACGGATCTCCGATAGGATATGGAGCGGGGTGCTCATCCTTCCTCAAAAGGCTTCAGGGCGGGTGAAGATCAGTGTCTCAGCGAAGGATGTCAACGGAAACATCAAGACGGATGAGGTGGAGATCGATCTCGACAAACTCATATCCGTCCGAGGCGATAGCTCCTCAGGGGGGAAGATCATCCCTTCGCTCGATGTCTTTCCTAATCCGGTGAGCGGCGATTCGGTGAAGATCATAGCCGTCGTGCCCGGATTCGCCGCATACAGATTCAGCGTGAAGGTGTTCACCCTCTCGGGTAAGCTCATCGCCTCGCTGGAGAGCGAGAGGTTTAACACGACGGAGAACGGTCATGAGGCAGTTTGGGACCTCAGAGACCGCTCCGGCGAGAAGGTGGCGAATGGGGTTTATATCCTGACGCTTGATGGGATCGGAAAAGTTATCTCGCGTAAATTGGCGGTGAGACGATGAAAGATATGAGATGGGCTTTGATCGTCATGGTTGTTCTGATGGTTTCCTCATGCGGAAAAGAGCTTAATAATCCGTTTGATCCTGAAGCTGGATCGCCCGGGGAGGCATACTTCGCCTATGGCCTAGACAGATTCAACTCGGGGGATTTCAAAGGGGCATTGGGGGGGTTCCAGAAGAGCGTGGAGATCGATCCCACCTTTGCCCTGGGACATGCCGGAATAGGATGGAGCAATCTGTTATCAGGTGATCCGATCATCGCCATTGCAGAGTTCAGCCTCGCCCTTCAGAACCAGAATGATTTACCTGACGCCCTTCTAGGATTGGCGGCGGCTGCATTGGCGGTAGGGGACTATGAGAGGGCGGAATCGAACGCTGAGAAGCTAATCTCCATGTTCTCTGAGGGTAAACCAAAACTCATATTCGCCGATAAACCGCTCGAGAGAGGGTACCTGATACTTGCTGAATCCAGATTTTACCTAGGACGATATTCCGAAGCCGTTTCGGCACTTGAAAATCTGGATTCCGATTTAAAGCTTGACCCTTCAGATGATGGGTTCCCGGAGAAATTCATGGAGGAACTCACGAGATTGAGGGAGGAGATGGAAGGTGAAAGGGGCAACTAAGCTTATTCTGATTTTAATCGCCCTGTTCCTTGCCCTTGCCACATATGCTCAGGAAAATAAGAGATATGTGATACTGATAGACGGCGATAGGGTGTATGTGGATATGGGATATATGGACGGGGTGAGGAAAGGCATGAGATTCGAGATCTATCGAATGGTCAGCGGCTTGAGGGTTAGCGTAGCACGATGTGAAGTCGAGGAAACCTATGATTATGCCTCCAGGCTTAAGGTCATCAGCAAAGCCAGGGGCGAGAGAATACAGATCGGTGATATGGCTGAGGTAACTCCGATACGTGAAGCGGCGATAGCCATCCCACAGGCAAAACCGAAGGAGGAGGTCAGAGGAAGGACCTCCCGCGCCTCAAGCTCAACTCGGTGGTGGGCTTACGGAGGCGGATTGTTTCTCACCGTCGCTGCCCTCTACTTCAATCACTCGGCGAGCGTCCAATACGATAGATACGCCTCAGCCAGAGATCCGGAGGATATATCTCGATATAGAAACGCTTATAACAGGGAGATAACAAAGGCGAGGGTTTCAGCGATCCTGGCAGGAGCGATCGTCGTGGGATATCTGCTGAGACACCAGATGGGACCGTCTAATTCCAAGATATCGGCGTTGATAGCCACTGAAGGTGAAGACGATATGGGAGTGATCGTGAAGATAGGGGGTGTAAGATGGTTTGGAGCGCGATAGCAATTTTGTCGATCCTTATCTCATCAGCCCAGATCGATGGCCGGATAGCCGCCATAAAGGATCAATCGGTGACGATAGATAGAGGACGGGAAGCAGGGATACTACCTGGAGAGGTAATGGACGTCTATCAGACGGAGAGGATGAAGAATCCCCAAACGGGTGAGGAGTATGAGAGAGAAGTCAGGGCGGCTGGGATCTTAGTGGAGGAGGTCCAGGATAGATTCTCGATGGGAAGAGTTATAAACTCACTCAGACCGATACAGGTCGGAGACATCCTCAGACAGCGGACGCGCAATCTCGTCAGAAGCGTCTCGCGGACGCAAAGCTATCTTTACGCCGATCTGACCTCGGACGGTGTCAAATGGATCAAGCCGGGGACAAAACTATGGGTTTTCAGACGGATGAACGTGATCCACCCCGTCACCAAACGCAGGATAAGCTGGCTGGAGAGGGTGGGGGAGGTGGAGGTCGCCGCTGTCACCATACGAACTTTCTCAGCCAGATGCGTTATAACCTCATACGATAGGCCTATACTTGAAAACGATCTCCTCATGCCGCCTGAGGAGAAGGAAAAGAGATTGGATGAAATACATATCCTCAACATATCGGGCGATAAGCTCCTACTCAACATATTCGAAGGTGCTCTCCCGAACGCGGAGTTGGTTATGATGAAGGAGATACCGGATAACCCCGATGAGAGGTTTATCCTGGCTAAGATCAAGGTCATACAGGTCTACAAATACACAACTGAGGTCCAACTGCTAACCCCGCAGCACAAGGATAAACTGTTCGTCGGAGATAAGGTGAAGGTTTATCAGTATTAGAGGCGGATCGATATCCCATCCTTGATTCTCCCTCCTGAATCCGCTAAAATGAACTGTAGATTGCTGCTAGTGATCAAGAGGATAAACTTGTTCCGGGACGGTTCTCATTCCGCTGGGAAATTAAGGTAACACTTTAGTCGAGGGTCGAGAGTCCAGAGTCAAGAGTCTTTCTTATCTTTTGACCCTTGTCTCTCGACTCTCGTCTCTTGTGGTTTCTATCAAGCCGATATGGACCGTCGAGAGGTTTCGATCGCTGTAAGGGGGATCGCCGGATGGCAAAGCGGGTGATGGTCGCCATGAGCGGCGGGGTCGATAGCTCCGTCGCCGCGGCCGTTTTGAAGGAACAGGGATATCAGGTCGTGGGTGTCACCATGCGTCTGGGATATCACGATTCGGCCGGACCGTCCGAATCAACACACCCGACCTGTTGCTCGCTTGATGGGGTGGAGAATGCTCGAAGGGTCGCCTCACAGCTTGGTATTCCCTTCTATGTCCTCAACTTCGAGGAGATCTTCTCCAGGGAGATCATCGATTACTTCTGCAGGGAATACTCTCGCGGCAGGACACCTAATCCCTGCGTCATATGCAACGAGAGGTTAAAGTTCGGCAGGCTTCTTCAGATGGCGAGGGGATTGGGTATAGATTACGTCGCCACAGGCCATTACGCCCGCGTGGAGTTCGATCGCTCCTCCGGGAGGTTCATCCTGAAGAGGGGAATCGATCCGGATAAGGATCAGTCTTACGCCCTGTTCTCGCTGAAGCAGGATCAGCTAAAACATATCATCCTCCCCCTGGGGAACATGAGGAAATCTGAGGTCAGGCGGATCGCCGACAGATTAGGGTTGAAGACAGCTTCCAAGCCGGAAAGCCAGGATCTGTGCTTCATATCGGATAACGACTACGTCAGATTCCTCAAAGAGCGCATGCCGGATGAGATCAAACCCGGCCCGATAATCACCGTCGATGGGAAAGTGGTGGGGAGGCATCCGGGAATTCAGTTCTTCACCGTCGGCCAGCGTAAAGGGCTCGGCATCTCCCTCGGAAGGCCGATGTATGTGGTGAGGATAGATCCCGACCGCAACGCCCTGATAATCGGAACGAGAGAGGAGCTGATGGTGAGAGAGTTCACCGTCTCGGGATTAAATCTGATAAGCATTGATAAAATCGATCGACCTATAAGGGTAAGCATAAAGGTGAGGTATAAAGACCCGGGTAGACCCGGTTTAGTGGAGCAGATCGAGGAGGACAGGGCGAAGGTGATCTATGAACAGCCCCACGGAGCCGTTACGCCCGGGCAGGCCGCTGTTTTCTATGACGGGGATGTTCTCGTGGGGGGAGGATGGATAGATTGATAAAGGGCGGATTTGAGATCCGCCCTATTTGGTGGTTTCCGATTCGGTTTGGGTCTTGGCCTCTGTTTTCCCGGTTTCCGGTTTCTCCTCGCTGAGTTTCTTCAGCTTCCATTTGATCAACCTAGCCTTCGGGTTTTTCTGGAGGAAGGAGTTCCAAAGTTTAACCGCTTCGTCCTTCTGACCCTGTTTGATGTACAGATCTCCGAGCGCGGCGGCGGCGTAGGAGAGGGCCGGATCGATCTCAAGTGCCTTTTTAAACTCGGCGGCCGCTGTTTGAAGGTCGTTCTGCGCCATGGCTATCTCGCCTTTGCCATAATGGATGGCGGCAGCATCCGGGTTTTGTCCGGCTAGATCGTTTATCTCCTTCTGTGCTGTCTGCAGATCGCCCCTTCTGGCGGCGGCGACGGCGGCCATCACCTCCATCACCAGTTTCTGCTCAGGCGACGGAGCCAATCTGGCGGCGGTTTTATACTTCACCCTCGCCCAATTGTAGCTTCCATATTTAAAACAGAGATCGCCCAGCGCCTTCTGCGGTTTATAGGCATAGGACTTATCGCCGGCGGCATCGCTGAAGGCCAGCCCTAGCTCCCTATCGCCTATCTTGTAGTAGTAGAGCTCCGCCAGATGTTGAAGGGCATCCTTGAAATTCGGCCTCTGCGCCACCGCCTTCTCAAACGCCTCCACAGCCTTATCGTCCTGCTTCATCTTCCTGTAGGTCAGGCCGATGTTGTAGTAGACGTCAGGATCTTTCGCCTTGGACAGCCCGATCAGGAAGTTGAAGATATCCAGCGCCTTATCGTATTCCTCGTTTTCATATCTGCGCTGCCCTGTGAGGATCATAACGTCGACGACCTTCAGGTCTCTCCTCGCGGCCTTGGTGAGCATCTCCCTCGCCTTATCCTCCATGCCTTCGTGCTTGTAGCACATGGCCAATCTGACAAAGGCCTGCGGGTTTTTCTCACCCAGGCTGATCGATCGCTCGTAAAGCGCGCCCGCCTCCTTGAATCTGCCCTCGTTATAATACATGTTGGCGAACATGAACATGGCGTCATATAGCGTCCCTTGGCTGTCTATGGAGAATCCCACCTGGTTCATCAATTCATCCGGATCGACGCCGAAACTGGAGTGGAAAACGGGGCCTTGACCTTGCGTGCCACCCGTTTTGGATCCCGCTCCGGTTTTCTTGCCCAGGATTATGTCCCGCTGATCCGGAGGGACGTCGCGCAGCAATCTCTGCTGTCGCAGTTTCTTCCGTCTCTCCTCCATCGCCTGCCGTAAGCTTCTTTCGGAGGAGAGCTTTTTCCTCTCAGCGAGGTCCACCTGCACCCCCATCTGTTTCAGCTTTTGCGCCACCTCATCGAGCACCGCTTTCGTCTCAGGGCTTCCCTTATAGTTCTGCACGAGCTGTTTGTAGGCCTCGACCGCCTCATCGGTGCGGTTTAGCCTCTCCAGAATGTTCCCCCTGTTCCTCAGTGCCTGGGGGATTTGGGGATGATTTGGGAATAGCTGGGGCAATTTACCGTACTCCTCTGCCGCCTTTGAGTATGCAGCTTCGATCTCATCCGTGTTCGCACCGGCCTTCTCCAGCTTTTTCGCCTTCTGCTCATAGCATTTCGCGATCATATATTGGGCGTTACCTGCCCTCTTGGTCTTGGAGAAGTTCTTGACTATCTTTCTGAAATTCTCCACCGCTTTATCGTAATCTCCCTGCTTATAGTAGTATCCCGCGACGTTCCACAGCGCTTCGCTTCCCTCCTCAGTTCCCGGATACTCCTGTGCTAACTCCCGATAGATCTTCAGCCCTTCTTCGATCTTCTTCATCCTCTTGAAGTAGATATCACCGATCTCCAACTTGGCCTTTCGGGCATCATCCGATTTGGGATTGGTCTTGATTATCTGCTGGTAGAGCTTAATAGCATCATCATATCTACCCATCTCAACGAGGTTATCCGCCCTTTTGAGCTGCGACTGGGCGGCGCAACCGGCTATAATCGCTACGGCGAGAACTGAGGTGAAAACCCAGAAGAACCTCCCGAAACCTCTTATCCTCATCTATATCTCCTCCCTAACGCTTTAATCTCCACATAAGAATATAACACCTGAGACCTCTCCGGTCAAGTCAGAAGAGAAATATCCTGTGGCCTTCCTTGCCGGCGAGGAAATCTATGATCAGCCACACACCGCCCGAGATGAACTCCCCCAACACCATTCCCAAAAAGAGCGGTCTATATGTGCGGTAGCTTCGAATGCCGCCATAGCGCATGATAACGGATTTCGCCGCCCAGCCGATCAATATGGAAAACCATAGCTGTATCATCGGCCAGCTCGGCCCCATGGCGTAACCCAAGGGATGAAAGGGCCACCACAAAAACCTCTGACGCATGATCGAAAGACCCAACATCACAGCCGCTCCAATTCCCATATAGGCCACATACGCGCCGTTAGGCTCCTCGGGATTGATGAGCATCGCGCTCAGCCGGCGGAACGGCAGCTGAGGCGCTCCCACGCAGAACCATCTGCTCAGGTTTATCCCTCCATAACGATAGCAGATCCACATCACCGAGACGTATGAAACCCCCATCGCCACCAGTGTGGATAGCAGGATCGACAGGGACAACCTCCGTCTGTTGAAGAGCGGCCTTTCCGTGAGCTTAAAGGAATCCATCATGCTCGGCATCGGCATGGATCGGATATCGAACATGAAGATCATCTCCTGAAAGGCCAGAACGGTGAGGGAGGCGGGCGGTATACGCGCTGTACCGGTCAGAGGCGAAATCAGATCCAACGGCCGATAGGGGGTCTGTATGAACAGCAATCCCCCTTCTGAGACCATCCTGGTCATGCCGATCAACGTGAAGGCGAATATCACCAAAACGGCGGTTATCCATCCCCAGCTCACACCTGCTATCACGCTCCAGACTATCATCGTCAGCAGTCCGAACATCAGCATCAGAACCGCCCATCGGAAGGGAAGCGGCTCGTGGGAATCGTCCACCTTTGGATCGTTCAGAAACGCCTTTCTGAAAATCGCCCTGAGATTTCCCCTCGCCCGCCAGAGGGCCAATATCACGAAGGTGGCAAGCGCGCCGGCCATCTGATATGCGGCGAAGTCCTTGACCGCATATCCGGTCACGTTTCTTATCCGCTTGCCCATCACCACTCCGATCACCGACTGGGCGTGGAAGGCGAAATAGAAAAACCAGAGGCTGAAAGAGAGATCCGTCGGCAGGAGATATACAAAGCCTATCACGCTGAAATGGACGATCGCCCACAGGGGACGGATTATGTTCCAGGGTTTCTCCGTCAGGTATCGGCCCAGATCGTAAAAGAGCCTGATCTCAGGTAGGATGGGGAGATGAAAGTGCAGTCCGTTCCAGGCGTGAATCAAAAACGGTATACCGAATCCCATCCACATCAGCCCATTTCGAAAGAAGGTCGAGTCGTTCTCCGTCCCGATCATCTCCAGCGGGAGTTGAACCAGGGGGAAGATCAACCTCTCCCTCTCCACCCACTGTCGGCGCAGGATCACACAGAGGGAGTACATCACGGCGAACATCGCCAGGGCGAATATGCTCCACATCGCAAGCGGTTTGATCCAGATCCTCCACGGGACAACGGTTCCGCCCGGAAGACCCTCATAGAAGAAGCGTGCGGAGCGCTCGTCCATCATCGCCAGCCAGGAAGGGATATGTTGGAAGAAGAGGGAGGACCACTCATTTTCGGGCGTGGCATAATAGATGGGAGCGGCAAGGATGGGAATCAGATAGGCCGAAAGGCCCAGTGACGGTATGCCAGCCCCCACAAGCATTAGGACGTAGATGGTTATGAGATCATCGCTGCTGAGGAGACGTCGTGTGAAAGGACGGAGCAGGAGAAAGATGGAGAGCATGAATACAGCACCGATAGGCAGATGGCAGGCGGCGATCCATGTGCCCTGTATCAAAAGATCGCTGACGGGCGTGACTGCCGCCAGGATCGCCATGCATAAAATCCCTAACGAAATGGCTCGTAAACGGGGATGCTTCATCTCATTATCACTGACGCTCATATTTCCCTTGAATGTAGGTAGCGAAAGATTTTTCGCCCGTACGGTGGCAATCAACGTCCTATCCCTTTCACGAAAGGTCAAGGGACGAGGATCGAAGGACAAGGGACGAAAAAAGGGACAAGGGTCAAGGGACAAGAGACAAGGGACGAAAAAATAAGACCCTCGACTCTAGACCCTTGACTCTAGACCCTTGACCATTTTTCGACTCTCGACCATCTTAACCTCAACCTAAACCTTAACCTGTTTTTGCATCCCACTACACTCAGCGATAATATGAGCAAACGGCATATATTCTATAGGGATGGGAACAGGAAATCAAGTGGCGACAGGGGTTGCCTACACGGCGATATTCGTTTATACTACCTCGCGAATAACATCCGCCGTTAAATTATGGAGGGGGAGATGTCGTCCGTCACGCCAAAGGATGCTGAAACGCCTTTGGTCTTAACCTTGGACATTGGGACCTCATCGACGCGCTCGCTGATATTTGATTCTCAGGGACGTAGGATATCAGGTGTGGGAGCGCGTATATCTTATACGGTGCGCACCACCCCCGATGGAGGCGCTGAGTTGGACCCGGACGAGGTGCTATCGGCCGTCGTCGATTGTCTGGATCAGACATTAGCTCAGACGGGTAAATTAAAGGGGGAAATAGCGGGGGTAGGAGTATGCAGTTTAGCCGCTTCTCTGGTCGGCGTGACCGATAACAGCGCCGTGACGCCGCTTTACACCTGGGCGGATATCCGCTCGGCGCCGGATGCAGCAAGACTACGCGATCAGGTGGATGAGGCCGCCGTACACGACCGCACGGGCTGCATGATCCACCCAAGTTACCTACCTCCTCGCTTCATGTGGTTACAGCGCACCCAGCCGGATCTTTTCGGACGCGTCGAGAGATGGATGTCCATCAGCGAGTATATCTATCTTCATCTTTTCGGCCGGACAAGATGCAGCTATTCCATCGCCTCCTGGACCGGACTATTAGATCGGCGACGGCTGGCGTGGGATCGGGAGTGGCTGTCCATCCTGCCGGTAGAGGAAGAGCAGCTCTCACCACTATCGGATATTGACATGGCTCTGCGAGATCTTAAGCCGGAATATGGACGGCGTTGGCCTGCTTTGAAGGAGGTTCCATGGTTCCTGGCCGCCGGTGACGGGGTGGGGAGCAATCTGGGAAGCGGCTGTGCTACGCCCGGCAGGATCGCCATCAACGCCGGCACCAGCGGCGCCATGCGGGTGGTGATCCCAGGCACGCCAGAGCGTGTGCCGCGGGGATTATGGTGTTATCGCGTAGATCGACGCCGAAGCCTTCTAGGAGGTGCTCTCAGCAATACGGGCAACATCTATCAGTGGTTGCGACGAACTCTGCAATTACCTCCCGCCGGGGAGATCGAACGTCATCTGAAAGAGGCGGAAGCCGATGGACACGGGCTGACGGTGCTGCCATTCTTGGCCGGGGAACGGGCCCCTGGATGGGCCGGGCATGCGCGAGCGGCCTTCACGGGCATCGGATGGCATACCAGCCCTCTGGATCTATTACAGGCCGGGCTGGAAGCGGTGGCCTACCGCTTCGCACTTATTTACCGCTTGCTCGGCGAGGTCGTGAAAGGCGATGCGGAGGTCATCGTCTCGGGCGGCGCTATGCTGAGCTCACCCGCCTGGATACAGATCCTGTGTGACGTGCTGGGCCGTCCGGTGATCGCCTCAGCTGAGATGGAGGCCACCAGCCGAGGAGCCGCGCTGCTGGTTCTGGAGGCCCTTGGCGTGGTGAAGGACGCTGGTGACGTGCCTCCGGCATTGGGCAGGAGGTTCACCCCACGCCCTGAACGACATGAACGCTATCGGACAGCTATCGAGCGCCAACGGGTCCTCTATGAAAAGTTGATAAAGGAGGCATGAGCGATGGAGAAACGACCGAACATCCTTTTCTTCTTCCCCGATCAGCTTCGGTACGATTGGATCGGGAGCAACTCAAGTATTCCCCTGCGCACGCCGAATCTGGAACGTCTGGAACGTGAAGGCGTTAAATTCACAAGGGCAATCTGTCCCTCACCCCTCTGCGCGCCGTGTCGTGCCTCTTTGGCCTCGGGCAGAGAGTATGACCGTTGCGGCGTGCCGAGCAATCAGGTGGATTATCCGTTGACACAGGGAACCTTCTATCAACTCCTGCGCGATGCGGGCTATCACGTGATGGGATGCGGCAAATTCGATCTGCATAAGGCCACCCTCGATTGGGGACTGGATGGCAAGCGGCTCCTGGAGGAATGGGGGTTTTCCGACGGGATAGATAATGAGGGGAAATGGGACGGGGTCAACAGCGGCCGTGAGCGTCCAAAAGGCCCCTATCTTCGATATCTGGATGAGCGGGGACTGCGCAAGGTGCATATCGAGGATTTCGACAGGCGAAGGGGTCACAAAGATGCCACCTTCCCCACACCGCTTCCGGATGATGCATATTGCGATAACTGGCTCGCTCGAAACGGCCTCGAACTACTCAGCCGGACGCCGAAGGGAAAACCCTGGTTCCTACAGGTCAACTTCACAGGCCCCCATGATCCCTGGGACATCACCGCCTCCATGGTCCGATGGTACAGCAACGCCCATTTCCCAACCCCTTTCGGCAACACCCAGTTTCCGCCCGATGTTCATGATAAGATCCGTGGGAATTACTCGGCCATGGTGGAGAACATCGATCGATGGGTGGGAGTTTATCTGGACGAGCTGGAGAGACGGGGCGAATTGGAGGACACCCTCATCGTCTTCTCAAGCGATCACGGGGAGATGCTCGGCGATCACAATCGATGGGGTAAGGGGGTGCCGTATCAGCCCTCAGTTGGAGTTCCCCTGATCATAGCCGGGCCCGGCATCCGGAAGGGAGTGACATGCGACCTACCCACGACCATCTTGGATCTGACGGCGACCTTCCTGGATTACGCCGAGGTCGAGGCGCCCGACGATATGGAAAGCCGCTCCCTCAGGCCGCTGCTGGAAGGGAGGGATGATAAGGGACGCGATTACGTCCTTTCCGGTCTGAAGGGATGGAGGATGATCTTCGACGGTCGATTTAAGCTCATCAGGGGGTTCGACGAGGGGATATTGCTGTTCGACCTTTGCGAGGATCCCGTCGAAAGCCGGAACGTCGCCGGTGTTTATCCCGAGGTTGTGGATCGATTGAGTTCGATCCTCAACGGTATGCTCCAAACTCCTTGACCGCCTCATACGTGGTTTTCCCTGCTTCCCTGTCATTGACATCATCCCTCAACCGTGATATATTTCATACCGAAAAATTGCGGATTGAGGTGAGAAGGATGAAACATACCCTCATCGGAAGGAATGAGAGGTTTCTTATCGCGGTGGAAAAGGCAGGACAGACGGCTAAAGCGCCCTATTATGGTTACGGAGAACCCCCTCCATGGTGTCCTGAGCTGGTGTGTCCTATGTTCCATTGACGGATTAAATACTTATTGTCGCTCATATTATCGCTGAGTGTAGTAGGATGCAAAAACAGGTTAAGGTTTAGGTTGAGGTTAAGATGGTCGAGAGTCGAAAAATGGTCAAGGGTCTTATTTTTCGTCCCTTGTCTCTTGTCCCTTGACCTTCGTCCCTTGACCCCGGACTCTCGTCTTTCGACCTTAACCTTCGAACGTGAAAGGAGTGGGAGGTTGATTGCCAGCATAACTACACCTAGGGGAGATATGGGCGATACTTATCATTTGTGAGGTATCAATTTTTGACACCTTGAGGATGTAGGATTCATGGGAGTTTGAGGGGTTTTGTGGTTTGGGGGTATCAGAAATTGACACCCTGAGAATTCATTGCTGATGAGGGTTTTGTGTGATGGTGTTGCAATCCCATCCGCAGATGAGACCGAACTTGTTCAGCACGAGGCAGAGCTTCCCTCCCACAATCCATCTGTGGTTGCTTTTGCCTTTCTTGCCGATTTGCCTTTTGCTTCTGCCTTCTCTG
>JAGGXZ010000201.1 GCA_021162805.1 Candidatus Poribacteria bacterium | reverse complement strand
TCCGTGGCGATCGCCGATAGCTCTCTTTCCACATCGGGTTCGCCTACAATTACCCTTTCGGACGTGGTTAACGCCGGTGGATGTAGCGGAAGCTGGTTGAGCCAGTCTAATTTCAACTCTCCCTATCCGAACGGGTCGACCGATCCGGGATTCAAGGCCGACTCGCCATCCGATACCACCTTCGATCTGGATTACGGTAACGGGGCCGGCGACTGGAACGATACCAAAACCTACGAGGTATACCTTGCTCCGGTCAGCACCTACAGGAGGACATCCTCCAGCGACCCTGTGGCCACGGCAGGTTTGAGGGTGATGGCTTACTACGGAAGCACCTACTCAGATACGGTGGATAACAGCCAAGATTATAAACTCGACGTCTCGAACGTCCCACCCGGAACATACTATGTCTACATGCGAGTCGGCACGGTTAGCGATGACGATTACTATTACATCGTCAGCCCCTATGCGGTTAAGGTCGCAAGAGCTCTGTTCCTTTCAAGTGGGAACGATGAACCTCTGGGGGACGACGATGTGGCCGGTGTTTCCTTTACGATAGAGTGGACGGACGATGACGAGGCGTATGGCCTTGCCGGGACGATAGACATCTACTATGCCTCCGTCAATACGCTCACCACGGCATCCGAGGTCGAATCTCAGGGCACGCTGATCGTCTCCGGGATCGATGAGAACGAGACCGATTCCAACAATCCCGGATACGGTAACACCTATACCTGGACGCCATCGGGCGTTGCGGCCGGCACATACTACATCTATCTGGTTTGGAAGAGCGGAAGTGTGGCTTCAGTCGATGTCAGCGGCTCGATCGAAGTGCAGTCGGCATCCATAAAGATAACAAGGCCTTACTCCGACAACATAACGGCCAGCGGGGGATACTTCACGATAGAGTGGAGCGATTCGGCTGCAGACGGGGTGACAGGGGCTGAGATATATCTCTTCTACTCGACCAGCACCAATCTGGCCAATTCCAGCTCTGTTCCTAAGGCGTTGACCTCCACCGAGATAAGCTCGCTGGTATCGAACATAGACTCCACCGGCCAGGATACGAGCAAGGCCATCCAGATTAACTCCACAGGCATCTCGCTCGATAACGACGGGGCTTACGACAGATATGTATGGAATCTATCATCGGTGAGCAATGGAAATTATTACATCTACGCCCTGGTTAAACTCAGCGGCTCCTACATCGCCGGATACGGCCCATCCGGATATACCTCAGGGGGAAGCAGCTATGCCAAGTATGTCACCGTCTCGCATACCCCGTTTATAGTGGTGACCTCGCCGGCGAAGGATATCGTGGTCTCTAGCACCTTCACGATCAGATGGCAGGACAAATGGGACGGCGGCGACGGCACAGTTGAGCTCTACTACTCAACAAACGGTTCGTACACCACGGTTAGTGACATCAGGAACAATGCTACCCTGATAACCTCTGGCCTTTCCGAGGGCGGTTCCAACGGCTCGTATACCTGGACAGGGGTGAGTTCCCTACCCGTCAACACGGCCTACTACATATACGCTGTCCTTGAAGCCGGCTCCACGGACGCCTGGGCGGTCAGCCCCGGAACGATCAAGCGTTCCTCCGATTTCACCGTACAGATCATCTCCGACGCCTCTGACCCGGCCGTTGGAGATACCTTCACCGTCTCGATAAAGATAGACACCCAGTCGACCAACATCCAGTCGGCGGCGATATACCTGTCGTTCAACCCGAGCTACATCAACCTGGTCAGCGAATCCTCGCCCTTCACCTGCAACTGGTCTAACGCCACCACTTTCAAGAACTCTGGCAGCAACACAGACGGCACAGCTGATCTCGTCGTGGCGACGACGGGCTCCGGAAGCTCGTTTACGACGAGCACAACCTTTGCCACGGTTCAGTTCACCGTCGTCCAGGCGGGCAACACCAACGTGATGCTCTCCCCTGAAAGCTCCGGCAGGGTGACGACCTTTGTGGATTCCAGCGGCGTCAAGCACTATCCGGTCGCCTCGCAGATCGTCTCCTCCACCAGCCTGGGCACGATCTCCGGCAAGGTGACGCTTGAGGGCAGAACGAACCACTCGGCTCTTGTTACCTTCGAGCTCCGCAAACCCGGCAGCCTCGGCAACACCGATGATTGGACCGTGCCTGACGGTCTGGACGAGGATTCCGATACCCCTGGAGTGCAGGTAACAACCAGATCGGACGGCAGCTTCGTGCTGACCAACGTGCCGACGGGGAAGTGGATACTCACCGCCAAGGCGAAACACTATCTGAGAGGACAGGCCACGGTGATCGTCAAGCCCGGAAACGTGACGGAGGTAACATCCTTCACCACGACCGACAACGACGGAAACACCCTCAGCAGCAGCTACCTGGTGGGAGGCGAGTGCTTCGACTCCACCTATCTGGAGGACAACGACGTGGATATAGATGACCTGACAGTGTTCGCCAACAACTTCGGTTCCACCGATTCCGATGCGCTTGAAGCCGCTGATATCAACGGAGACGGGCTGATCGATCTGGACGATTTCGTCATGATAGCGTCCAACTGGAACGAGGATGGGATCGATCCCGATAGCTCCACGCTGGGAGTTGCCAACGGCGACTACGCTCCGGCTACTGCAGGTGCGGAGGCCTCTATCGAGCTCGTCGGCCTGCCTGAGAGGATGAAGCTCGGCCAGGAATACAGAGTACTGGTGATCGGGCATAACCTCCAGAACGCCCGGGGCTATTCCTTCGATCTCGGATTCGATCCGAAGGCGGTTGAGATCCAGGCGGAGCAGGGCGAGCTGATGGAATCCGGTAGCTTCCCGCTCTTCATCTCCAAGGTGAAGGGCGATAAGTTGATGGTTGCAAGCGCCCTTACTGGAAAGAACATCAAAGGTGCTTCCGGAGATGTGGTGCTGGCTGTGCTGAAGGTCAAGCCCATCCAGACGGGCGGGACGGTCTTCAAGCTCCAGGGTGGCCATCTGATGCCGGTCAACGGAAGATCCGTGCCGATCGAAACGGTCGCAAGAAGCGTGAGAATCCTCAAACCGTCCGACAGGTTCGCCCTCTACCAAAACTATCCGAACCCGTTTAACCCTGAGACCTGGATACCGTATGCCCTGAAGGAGGATTCCTACGTGCAGATACGGATCTACGATTCAACCGGCAAGCTCATCAGAGTTCTGGATCAGGGTTACCGTGAGGCAGCGCAGTACGTTGAGAAGGGCGACGCGGCTTACTGGGATGGGCGTAACGAGACCGGCGAGCGGGTCTCCAGCGGCGTCTACTTCTATCAGATCGTCACCGATAAGTTCACGGCGACGAGGAAGATGGTCATCCTGAAATGATAAATCCCCCCAAACCCCCTTGAATCGCTCCCTCGGGCGATAGCAGGCGGTCGCTTCGGCGGCCGCCTTTTTCATGCTTAAAAATGCCCGCCGTCAACCCTCCCCAGTCCGCTGTCCATAACTTAACGGTCATTTGTAGTCATTAGGTCATTTGGCTTCGCCGTCATCATCAAATGACTACGCTCATATTATCGAGATCCGAGAGGTCAGAAATGCTTATTTCCCAGGGCGAAAAGGAACGAGGAACTAGAAGCGGAAAACGTTACAACGTTGAACGTTGAACGTGTAACGGACCTTGCCCCTTATACAAATCCGGGGTTGCCTGGTGGCCGATAAAGGTATATAATCCTTGAAGCACCGTCTAGCTGAAAGGGGAGGTGAAGGCCATGTTGAAAGCCGGGGCAGCACAAAGGGACATAACCCCACTTCTGGGGATTTCGCTCGTCGGATACTTCCACGACAGAAAGGCGGTCGATGTCAGGGATCCGCTTTACGCCAAGGCGATCGTGCTGGAGGCAGATGGGGAGAGGATCGCCATCGTGCTGTGCGATCTGATAGCGCTTGAGAGGGAGGAGGTCGGGAGGGCCCGCGAGCTGATAGAATCCAGATGCGGCATCCCGCCCCAAAACGTCATGATCGCCTGCACCCATACCCATACCGGCCCCGCCACCGTAAGCGTCCTGGGAGTTGATAGGGACGAAGGATATCTCGAATTCCTGATCCCCAGGATAGCCGACGCCGTGCAGATGGCGTGTCAGAGGCTGCGTGAGGCAAAAGTGGGATGGGAAGTCGGAAGGGAGGAGAGGATCAGCTTCAATCGCAGATATTGGATGAAGGATGGAAAAGTCAGAACCAACCCCGGATATAACAATCCGGATATCGTCAGGCCGGCCGGCCCTATAGATCCGGACGTGATGGCGATCAGGATCGCCGACGTCCAGGGCAACACGATAGCCGTGCTCGCCAACTTCGCCCTACATTATGTGGGCGGCTCGCCCTCAAACGTCGTGTCGGCCGATTATTTCGGCATGTTCGCCCAAGAGATCCAGAGGATGCACGGCGAAAGCTTCGTCGCCATCCTCTCAAACGGATGCTGTGGCGATATAAACAACATCGATGTCCATAATCCCCCCGAACGGAGGGAGGGGTATGAGCACGCCCAACATATCGCCTCGATCCTGGCGGCGGACGTCTACTCGTTGACCGAGCACGCCAAGTTGATAGAGGATGTTCGGCTCAATGCCGTCTCGAAACGAATCACCATCCCAGTCCGTCCCATAACGGAGGGGATGATCGAATCGGCCAAGGCGATCCTACGTGATGCCCCAGATGATGTGAACCGATATACGAGGGAGCAGATCTACGCCCGCGAGATACTGTTCCTGAGCGAGATGCCCCGTCAGGTCGAGACCGAGGTGCAGGTTTTCGCCATAAGGTCCGAGCAGGAGGAAATGGCGATCGTCGGGCTTCCAGGCGAGATCTTCGTCGAGATAGGGCTTCAGATCAAAAAGTCCTCGCCCTTTAAGGCCACCATGCCGATAGAGCTCGCTAACGATTGGGTGGGATATGTCCCGACGGAGAAGGCGTTCGAAGAGGGGGGATATGAGACCGAGCTGGCCAGATCGAGCAAGCTCGCCCCAGAGGCCGAGAGGATTCTGATCCAGACGGCACGTGAACTGCTTGAATCGGTGTGAGAGGTGAAGGGATGAAGGATTTGACCGACGAGGAAAGGGAGGAAATGGTCAGATTTTGCGTCGATCTGATCAGAATACCGAGCCCGCCGGGCGAGGAGGGGAGATGTGCTGAGGCGGTTAAAGCGGAGATGGGGAGGCTGAACTACGACGAGGTTTGGAGGGATGAGGCTGGAAATATCGTAGGGCTCGTGAAGGGAGAGGATCCCGACTCTCCGAAGATCATGCTCAACTCCCATATGGATCACGTGGACGTGGGAGATGTGGAGGAGTGGAGATATCCGCCGTTCGGCGGGGAGATACATGACGGCAGGATCTACGGCCGCGGCGCAAGCGATAACAAGGGGGCGATAGCCGTTCAGGTCCACGCCCTCGGATTTCTCCTGAGACGCGGGTTACGTCCCAAAGGCGACATCTACGTGGCAGCGGTGGTTCAGGAGGAGACCGGGGGAACGGGAACGGCCTATATACTGGAAAGCGGCGAGGTGAAACCGGATGTGATGATACTGGGCGAAGGGACGAGAAACGGGATCTATCTCGGCCACCGCGGGGGTACAGTTGTGGAGGTAACCTTCGTCGGGAAATCCGCCCACGCCAGCGCGCCCGAAAGAGGTGTGAATCCGCTCTATCCGGCCGCCCGATTTCTGATAGCCCTTCAGGAAAAGCTTGAGGATCTGCCGATTCATCCCGATTTGGGACGATCCACGATCTCCCCTACGCTGTGCCGCACTCCCGGAAACAGCACCAACGTCATACCCCCTTCTCTGACCCTGACCCTCGACTGGCGAACCACCACGGAGGATAGGGAGTTCGTGATGGAGTTCATCAGGGAGCTGTCTCGACAGATAGGGGCCGAAACTGAGATCAGGATGCCCACAAGGCACAACAGGACGTATACCGGATATGAGGATCGCGAGAGGGAGGCTTTCATCAAAGGGTTCATCACGCCACCCGATGATTCATTCGTCCTGAGGATGCGTAGGGCGATCCTCTCCGTTTCGGGCAGAGAGCCTCGGATCGGATACTGGAGGTTCGCCACAGACGGGAGGCTCTCGGCAGAGATGGGCATAACGACCTTCGGTTTTTCGCCGTGTGATGAGGAGATGGCACATTGTGCCGACGAGTTCATCAGGATAGATCTTATGGAGGAAGCCCTTATGTGTTATGTGGCTTTCCTGACAGGGTAAAGTAGGGTGAGGCATTTGAGGGAAATGCTTCGCCCCTACTGTTTTCGGATGAGTATATCATCTCTGCCGGTGGGCTCGAACTTCTCCCGAACGTATTTCCGGAACTTCTCAGGCAGGGCTTTGAGGTTCCCATCATATATGACGATCTTGGTCTCAGCCCTCTCCATGGCGGCGATCAGATCGTCTGAGAGCTGTTTTTCGGTGAGCATCGCCCTGATCTCGCTGTGCAGGAACCAGTAGTAGTATGAGTGAGGTCTGAACACCCCTTTCCCCGACCATCCGTCCTGAACGGCGTCATTGGGGGAGGTTATACTCATGATGTATCTTATGTCGTTCAATTGATTGTCGTTGCGTTGAGTAAGCTGTGCCCGCATCTGATCAAGCGGGTATGCGCTTATGCCGATGGATAGGAGACATATGATGATACCCCGCCTCATATCGTCGGGCAGCTTTAGCAGGGCAAACATCGCGGAAACAATCGCTATCCCGAGCCACATCAGAGGGTATATCTCCCTGGAGTTTAAAACGGTAGGGTGAACCTCCGCCCACCGTCTGATCCATAACAGATAGATGATGAATCCGAGGTAGATCGCCATCCCGATACCCCAACCGATCCACCTCCTGTCTCCGAAGCTCTCCCTATTTAAACTCAAGGCCTTCCATATCGCCGCCGCACCGTATACTGCCCAGAAAGGCCAGAACAACATGTAATATTGTCTGTATGGCACAGGGATGATAAAGAGACTTCCGGAGACGACCAGGGTCGATATGAGGGGCAGATGATCGGCTTTCAGCATGGATTCCCTTCTAGCCAGATTTACCCCCGCCATAGCCATGCCGATCGGGCCCAAGAAGGTGAAGATAGGGTTCTGGACGACCGCCCGGCGGAGATATCCCAGAGGGGAGAACCTCACTCTCCAGGAGAGGTTCATCAGGAAATTACACCTCATGAAATCATCCGCTCCGCCCTGAATCCCGAAATAAAGGATTGTGGAGATCACCGGGATCATGTATCCTAAAGCGAAGGAGGCGAGCAGTTTGAGATGACGCGCCTTGGATATCCTATATCTGACGATCTGATAGATGAGTCCCAAGGCGACGCCGAGCGTGGGGAACAGGACTTTAGGTGTGAACATCAGGGATATCCCGAGCGATATCCCCGCCCACAGATATGCCCTTCTGTTCTGTCTCCTCGCGGCCACGAGGAGCAGTATCATGCTTAAAAGCCAAAATATGACCGCTCCGACGTCCGGCCTTATCTCGATGGATTTCTCCAGGAACATGATCATAAAGCTGAGCAGGAGGACGGAGATCAGTCCGACGTCGTCGTCGAACATCATTCTGCCGAGAGCGAAGGTTAAAAGAAATATAAGCCCTGTCATCACCCACATCAGAAACCTGGCGGCGAAGATCAACCTGATCGTCTCACCAAACATCGGGTATAGGAAGGCAAGTATGTAATGCAACATGGGTGTGTGATGTTCGAAGAAATCCCTGTATGGCAGCATCCCGTGGTGAATGCAATATGCCCCGTGAAGGTGTTCGAACTCATCGGGATCGAAATATCTGACCCTAAGGATGGATATCCTCATTGAGAAGGCAAGGAGGATCAGGAGAAGTGTGAAGATTCGATGCGGATGCTCCTTCGGATCGAAGGTTCCTTTCACTCCATCCCAAATCCGAGCTCGAAGACCTCGATTCAACCTTCACCTCCCCGTTCAGCGGGCAACACCGACGCGAAATTCAGGCTTTATGATACGATAGCCCGTGTTCCGTGTCAAATATTATCGTGATTTTCGCTTGACAGGAAGGGGATGATGTGCTACTCTCTTGCACGCGAACAGATGGATGAATCCGAGATTTAAGATCCTCAGTGAAATCAAGGATATCGAGACCATTGCATCGGGTCGAGGTGTGTACATTCGACGGCATCTGGAGCGCACTTACGGCCGAGGACGTTGGCGGAAAATGAAAGGCATAGCCACCGTGGAACTTGCAGATGGCACAATCTGCGAAGCTGAGATACATTGGTATGAAGCACATGGCATAGGACGTAAGGATTTCAAGATCAAGAGGGTGATTCGATGAGCGATTTTGTTATCTGTATCAACAATGAAGGTAATCCAGCAAGCCTGATTGTCGGTAAAGTGTATCGTAGATTGCCAGACCCCGAAGCGGAGGCGCACGGGATGATTCGCGTTGTAGATGAGGATCTGTCGGAGCCCGATGGGTATCTCTATCCGGCATCTATGTTTGTGCCTGTGGAACTGCCGGAGGAGGCAAAGCAGGTATTGATGGCGAAAGATAGGGTCGATCACCGAGCGAGAGAGGGATGAAAAGAGAGACCAGAATTCTTTATCTCCTCCTCAGCGGATCGAAAGTCGGAGGCGCAGAGGTTCAATACCTGTATCTCATAGATGGATTAAGGGGAAAGGGATACAATCCCACCGTTCTCTGTCCCGATCGAGGAAACCTCTATGAAGAGCTCATCTCCTGGGGTGTTCCGGTCCACATCATGCGGCTTCCGATGTGGCGCAAGGCGAAGTCCGTCTTCACCCGCTATATCGCCGCTGCCAAGCTGGTTAGATTCGCCCGCGAGGTGGAGGCAGATCTGATACACTCCGAGTTCAGGATGAACCCCTATCTCATATCGGTGAGCCGGAGCTTAGGCATACCGTGCGTCTCGCACCTTCGAGGCCATATCCGGCCGGATCAGGTGAGGAAATATCGGTTTAGGGATGTCACCGCCGTGATCTCGATCTCCGAGAGGTACAGGAAAACCTTAATCGATGCGGGGGTTCCACCTGAGAGGATAACCGTCATCCATGATTCGGTCGATCTGGATAGATTCAAACCCCTGCGCACCTCGATCAACGTCCTGAGGCGCGATTTCCCGACACGGGGGGATGTGTCCGTGGGGATCGTGGGAAGGATAGAGCCGTTCAAGAGACAGATGGAGTTTCTAAAGGCGGCGGAGATGGTTCTCGAAAGGAGAAAGAACGTGACCTTCTTCGTGATAGGCGACGTCGGGTCCAAAAGCTATTTCAAAAGGCTGTTGCGTTTCATAGAGGAAAGGGATATCAAGGAACATGTGATCTTTACGGGGGCGAGGGACGATATGGTTGAGGTGCTCAACTCACTGGATATCCTGATCACCTTCTCCGGCGGGTCGGTTATGCTTGAGGCGATGGCCTGCGGCAAGCCTGTGATCTCTGTCCGTGAGGTGTTGAAGCTCGTGCCGGCTAATCTAAACTGGCAGATCGTCCGCGATGGCGAAACCGGCTTCGTCATTCAACGGGATGATATCGATGCTTTGGTTGAAGCGATCGTCCGTCTGATAGATGATCCCGACCTTCGTGCCCGTTTGGGGGATGAGGGCAGAAGGTGGGCCGAAGAGAGGTTCGGTCGCGAACAGATGATACGCAAAACCCAGGAGGTCTATGAGAGGCTTCTCAAAGGTATTGACAAATCATCCGCTCCGTGATGCTCAGGCCAATTCCGGCGTCCGATCGTTTAGCAGGGCATATCTGGGATTGATCCTGAGCGTGGCTATCTTACTTCCTCTTCAAGCCGAGGCCGCCTTCGAAAGGATGACGCCTTTTAACCCGATTCCCCTCCCTCAAGGCCGTTATGGGTTCATCCGCTTTTCCCTTGATCATCCGTTCGGGATAAAGGGAATAGATGAGCATCTTCTGGAAGGGGGGATGAGCCGAAATGGATGGGTTCTGAAAGGGAGAATTCACGATTTTGGTATGCTCGAGGGTGAGACGCGATATGCTGAATGGAGCTCATCGCTCGGCCTCGGAGCGAAAATCGGCAGGCTGGGACTCGGCCTATGGATAAGCGGATACAGACTGGAGGTGGGGAACGACAGGACATCCGGAATCGGCATGGGATCTTCCATATCGCTTAGAACGAAGTGGATTGAAATCGGCGTGGGCAAGGAGATCTTGATCCGGAAGCTCGAATGGGCGGATCAACCGGAGATAGCGTTTCTTCTCATCTCCGGTAGGTTTATCCAGGACGTATCCGTATCCGTCCTCCTTGAAGAAGATATGGGATATTTCAAACTTCCTATCGAGATCAGGGTTGATTTGGCGCGAAATTTGATCCTTCACCTCGAACTTGAGCCATCTCTCTGGTCGATATCGATCGGCTTCGATATCGGATATGGCCCGATATCCCTGAACTACATGTGGGATACACATCCCACTCTGCCCGACACGCATAGATTCGGTCTGACGATCAGGGTTCCGACGGGTAGTGTTTCTCGATCTCCTCCCTCAGGTAGTTGAAGGCCTCCTCAATGGTGTCGGCGAAGCTGAAAAGCCTTAGGTCCTTTTCATCTATCGTTCCCCATCTCACCAAGGCGTCGAAGTTCAGCACCTCATCCCAGTATCTCCTGCCATAGATCAGAACGGGGATATGCCTGCCGATCTTCCCCGTCTGGGTTAGGGTCAGGACCTCGATCAGCTCATCCAGCGTGCCAAATCCCCCTGGGAAGACCACCAGTGCCGCGGCGAGATGCACGAACCAGAACTTGCGCATGAAGAAGTAGTGGAACTGAAACCTGAATTCCTCAGGGACATAGGGGTTGATCTCCTGCTCGTAAGGAAGGCTGATGTTCAGGCCGATCGATTTCCCTTCCGCCTCGGCGGCTCCGCGATTGGCCGCCTCCATGATCCCCGGCCCGCCGCCGGAGCAGATGATAAATCTGTGGCTATCGTCGAGGGTTTTTATCCATTCGGTCAGCCTCCGCGCCAGTTGACGGGCGTCCTCGTAGTATCGGGCTAGCTCCAGATCATACTCGGCTCGTTTCAGTCTTTTGACGAGATCAGGATCGGGATTTGGATAGCTGGATACCATCCTCTTGATCTCCTCATATTCCCTGCTTGCCACCTCCAACGGTTTCGCCCTGGCCGATCCGAAGAAGACTATCGTCCGACCGACACCGTGTTCCTGGAACCTGGACAGCGGCTCGTAATATTCGCACATTATCCTTATCGTTCTGGCGTAAGGACTGTGAAGAAACTCCAGATTCTCATAGGCTTTGGGCGGATTTCCACTCATCGTTTGACCTCCTCGATCAGGTTATCGCCTCCGGCGGCAGATGAGAGATCCTGTTAAGATATCGGAGTTTTGCCCTGTTGGGCTTTAGCTCGATGAGGCTCACACAGCAGTTATGTTGGCTGAATCTGGTATATCCACAGGGAGGAGCACCTAGAAATCGGCTTATCAGGATCGAACCGAAGGTGCCGTGTGAGATCAGCAGAACGGCGAGTTCCTTATCCTTGAGTTCACCCCTTAATCTTCTCTCTATCCTTTCTGCCCGCTTATATGCTTCCTCCTCGCTTTCACCCCAAAATTCCTCTCCGCGCCATCCTTCCTCTCCTATGCGATCATCCGCTATCGCCCGGGGAAATTTGGAGAGTATCTCCGATCTGCTCATACCGCGTGTGACATTAGCGGGCTCATGCTCGGCCAGCAGAGGCCAGAGATAAAAGGGCATATCCAGTTCATCGGCTATTATCTGAGCCGTCTGAACCGCCCTCAGAAAGGGACTGGCGTAGATTCCGTTCAGTTTAATCCTCCGAAATCTCATCGCCGTCCAGCGCGCCTGTTTCACCCCCAGCTCCGTCAAAGGGGGATCGGGAGAGGGAAGACCGATGTTCCCTTCAGACTGCCCATGTCTGACCAGATATAGCTCCACAGATATTCCCTCCTATCCGATCACATCCGAATGCGATATTTCATCCCTGTCGATCTTCCCGCTATAGCACCTCATTAATCTTAAAGTATTCCAGCGCGAGATGCAAGGAGATGCTTGGAATCCCAGGAATCTTCATATGGTGAAAGGACCAGGATTGTGGTATAATGGACTGTAGACGATAAATAAAGGGTCGAGGAGGTTATGAGGATGGGCAAGGGGAGATTGGCCGTAGACGGCGGTGAACCTGTGATTAAAGGGGAACTTCCGTCATGGCCTTGGTTTGATGAGGAGACGATCAAGGCAGCGATGGAGCCCCTAAGGACCGGCAAGGTCAACTATTGGACGGGCTCCAAAGGTATGGAGTTCGAGAGGAAATTTGCCGAGTGGTGTGGCGTGAGATATGGCATCAGCACCACGAGTGGAACCAGTGCCCTTCATACCGCCTTGGGAGCGTTGAACATCGGCCCGGGGGACGAGGTCATCACCACTCCTTACTCCTTCATCGCCACCTCCTTCTGCGTTCTTCAGGCCGGAGCGATCCCCGTTTTCGCCGATGTGCGCAGGGAGGATCACTGTATCGATCCCGATGAGATCAGGAAGAAGATCACCAAACGTACGAAGGCGATCATCCCCGTTCACCTCTACGGCAACGTCTGCGAGATGGATGAGATCATGTCCATCGCTGAGGAACATGGTCTCTGGGTGATCGAAGATTGTGCTGAAGCTCATGGGGCGCTTTATAAGGGGAAGAAGGTCGGCTCCATCGGCCACATCGGCGCCTTCAGCTTCTGTCAGAACAAGACCTTCACCACGGGCGGCGAGGGAGGTATGGTGATAACCGATGACGAGGAGATAGCGTGGGAGGCCCGCTCGTTCCGGGATCACGGCTATGATGTCAGGAAGAGAATGAGCCTTCTGGAGATGGAGGGGGCTCTCCCGTATATCCATCGCCGCGTCGGTTTCAACTACAGGATGACGGAGATGCAATCGGCCATAGGACTCAAGGAGCTGGAGAAGATAGATACGTGGAACCTGCCCAGAAGACGCAGAAACGGCGAGATATTGATCGAGGAGCTCTCCGATTGTCCCCAGATAAAATATCTGCCCGTGCACAACAAGGAGAAGGTGAACGGATTCTATGTCTTCCCGATCGTGTTGGATTTGGATAAGCTTACCTGCGACAAGAAGACGTTCCTGAAAGCGGTAACGGCTGAGGGGGTTCCGGCGTGGCGCGAGTTTTGGCCTCAGAGCTACAGGGAAAGGGCCTTCATAGAGCATAACGGCTTCGGCAGGTTTAAATTCCCGTTCCGAAGTAAGGAGTATACCGATCCGAAATCGGTGGAGTACGATAAGGTCTACTGTCCGAACGCCGCCTGGCTGGAGGAACGCACGTTCATCGTCCATGTCTATCCCACGCTGGAGGAGGAGCATATCCGTCTCTTCGCCAGGGCGATCAAAAAGGTGACCTCTTACTACGCGAGATGAGGAGGGATAACGATGGTCAGATGGGGGGTAATCGGCGTGGGAGGCATCGCCCGCCGGCGCACCATTCCTGAGGGGATCATCCCAGCCCGGAACAGCGTCCTGACCGCCGTGATGAGCCGAGATGAGGGAAAAGCCAGGGAGATAGGAGGGCAGTTCGGCGCGAAGGACTACACCAAAATGGAGGATCTGTTGGAGGACCCCGAGGTGGATGCCGTCTACATCGCCACTCCCGTCTATCTCCACGCGTCCCAAACGATAGCGGCCGCCCGACATGGCAAACACGTCCTGGTCGAAAAACCGATGGCTTTGACGATCGATGAATGCAGAAGGATGATCGAGGGCTGCCGTGAAAATGGGGTCAAACTGGGCGTCGGATACATGATGCGCTTCCATGCCCATCACCGTAAGTTTAGGGAGATGATCGGAGACGGGGTGTTAGGCAAACCGGTTCTGGCGAGAGCTCAGCTCTCCTGCTGGTATCCCCCAATGGAAGGGGCATGGAGGCAGAAACCGGAGCTGGGGGGCGGAGGCTCACTGATAGATATGGGAAGCCATTGCATCGATCTTTTGGAGTTCATCCTTCATAGCCGCGTCGTGGAGGTAAGCTGTTTAACAGGGAACATCGTTCACGGCTATCCCGTTGAGGACGGCGCCCTGATGAGCGTCAGGTTTTCCAACGGAGCCCTTGGGATCGTCGACGCGTTCTTCAGCATCCCGGATGATTCCTCGAAGAACAGGCTTGAGATCTATGGGAGCGGGGGAAGCATATTGGCGGAGGGAACTATCGGGCAGCTTCCCACCGGTGAGGCGATGGCCTATCTGGAGAGGGAACCGACGGGATATCAGGCCCTGCAGGAGAGGAAACCGGGGAAGGGTGAGCCGATAGAGGTCGATCCGGTCAACACCTATAGGGCCGAGATAGAGGAGTTCGCCGATGCGATCATCCACGACAGAGAGCCGATGATCCCCGGCGAGGAGGGGCTTTGGAACCTGAGGATAATCCTCGCGGCCTATGAGTCGGCCAGGGAGAGACGAGCTGTGGAGATTGACTTTCCCAGCGAGTTCTAATAAAATTTAGTTGGCTATCACTCTATTTTAACGTCCGCCTCTCGGCAGTCCACCGTTCAACGGTCATTTGCGGTCATAGGTCATTTGGCTTCGCCGTCATTTTGAATGACTACAGATGACCATCAATGACAACAAATGACTTACAGAGGGTGGACGGCGGACGATTAGTCTTAGGCAAATGCTAAACTCAAAGAAAATTTGAGCGAACTTATTTCAAGGAGGTCGAGATGGCAGATTTGAAGGTTGGAATTGTGGGCGCCGGCGGTATAACCGACTATCATATCCCCGGATATAAATCGGCCGGCGCGGAGGTCCTGGCGATATGTGATCCTATCATCGAGAGGGCGAAATCCCAGGCGAAAAAATACGATATCCCCAATGTTTTCTCCTCACATAAGGATATGCTGGATAAATGCCCTGAGATCGAGGCTGTAAGCGTATGTGTGCCGAATAAGTTCCATGCGGAGATATCGATCGACTGCCTTGGTGCCGGAAAGCATGTCTTCTGCGAGAAACCCCCTGCCCTTAACGCCGAGGAGGCGGAGCGAATGAAGGAAGCCGCCGAGAAGAACGGCAAAACCCTGATGTTCGACTTCAATAACCGGGCGAGGCCGGAGGCACAGGCGCTTATGGATTACATCAAAGACGGCACAGTCGGCAGGATCAACTCTGCCCAGGCGCTTTGGATCAGAAGGACCGGAATTCCCGGCTTCGGCGGCTGGTTCACACAGAAGGCCCTCTCCGGCGGTGGACCTGTGATCGATCTACTACATATGATAGATCTGGCGCTCTACTTCATGCAGTTTCCCAAGCCCCGATGGGTTCTGGCCTCCACGTTTTACGACTTCGCCAACGATCCGAACTTCAAAGGCCCCTGGGGAATCCCGGACGTGGAGGGAGGAATTGTAGACGTCGAGATGGCCTCTCATGCCTTTATACGCTTCGAGACCGGTCAGGTGTTGTTCGCGAGGAACTCCTGGGCGGAGATGAACAAACGGGAGGAGGTCTCGGTCACCTTCCAGGGCACTAAGGCCGGTGGGATGATCCGCCGCCTCTTCGGGAGAGATGGCATCGACGAAACCGCGATAGACGAGTGCGAGCTCTACGTGCAGGAACACGGCAGATCGGTCAACAGGAGGATAATCGTTGAACCGGACGAGAAGATGGGACGTGAAAGGGCGGTTGTCAACTTCGTCAGAGCCCTTGCGGGCCAGGAAGAACCGCTTTCAACCCCGGATCAGGCTGTCATCCTGATGCAGATCATAGATGCCATCTACAAATCGGCTGAAACAGGTGCTCCCGTGGAGATATCCTAAAAACCGGGAAAACAAGGAGACAACGGGACAAGGGGACAGGGAGACGTTTTTTCTTGTTCCCCTACCCTCTTGTCCCTTTGTCATATCAGTCGTAGGAGGTTAAGTTGAAAAAAAGCGATTATGTTGTCACGGCGGCTTTCATCTCAACCTTTCTCTGGTTTTCGATTAACGCCCTCTATCCATGGATCGGATGGCTTTACATTAACGTTCTCATCTCCGGCGGTGCTCTCGCATGGGCGGCATTGAGATGGAATGCCCCGGGATATATCAGAGAGGGAGCCATGATCGGATTCGGCAGCGCATTCATATATCTGGCCGTAAATGGGCTCCTCGTGAGGGTGGCGCTGATCCTCGATTACCTCAGGAAGGACGTTTTGATCTTCTACACGCCGCTGAGCGTGATCCTGACGTGGGGGCTGATGATAACGTTGGCGATATATCTGTATCGAAGAATGCGGGAGTTCATAGGCAACTTCTATCTTCCGGCCCTGGTCATCGGGATATTGGCCTTCGCCGTTACACTGGGATTAAACGAGCTTGGAAACATAGGCAGGCTTTGGAACTGGAACATGTTGCGGGTTCCCCGGCCGATTTTGAACTCTACGCCGCTTTATGTGCTGATAGCGAACTTCCTCGTTCCCTTCGCTGCCCCTTATATCCTGGGCGGCAATCCCATCATCGAGATCTTCAGATGCGGTGTGACGATATCGGTGCTTCAGCTTCTTTGCTTTGTGATTTTCAGGACGCTGTTCTTCTCACCATTATGATTTGAAGGGAGAGCAGGGAGGGATGGATATCCGATCGACGACGATATTGGCCGTCAGGCACAAAGGTGAGATCGCCCTCGGAGGCGACGGTCAGGTCACTCTAGGCGAGACGATAATCAAACATCAGGCTTCCAAGGTAAGGCGGCTCTACAAGGACAGGGTGATCATAGGGTTTGCCGGCGCAGCCGCCGATGCCCTTTCGCTCTTTGAGATGCTTGAATCGAAGTTGGAGCGCTACAACGGAGATCTATATCGATCCGCTGTTGAGATGGCCAGGGATTGGCGGACCGATAGGATATTGCGTAGGATGGAGGCCTCCATCATCGCTGTGGACTCCAAACATATGTTCCTCATATCGGGCACAGGGGATCTGATAACCCCGGACGATAATGTGTTGGCTATAGGCTCGGGCGGGCCGATAGCCCTCGCAGCGGCGAAGGCTTTGGTGGAATACTCAGACCTGACGGCATCTCAGATCGTTCGCAAATCCCTGGAGATAACATCCCAAATCTGCATCTATACTAACGGCAACATCATCGTCGAATCGCTGCCGGCGGAATAGTCCATCAGGATTGAAGGAGGTAGGAGCTTTGGCCGAGAAGGAGAAAGATATCCTTAGGGATATGTTGACCCCCCGTGAAATCGTTGAGGAACTGGATAAATACATAATCGGCCAGGATGAGGCCAAGAGGTGCGTCGCCATTGCCCTGCGCAACAGAGCCCGACGGCAGATGCTACCTGAGGAGATAAGAGATGAGGTCGCGCCTAAAAATATCATCATGATAGGTCCCACGGGGGTAGGTAAGACCGAGATCGCCCGCAGGTTATCCAGACTCGCAAACGCCCCCTTCATCAAGGTCGAGGCCTCCAAGTACACCGAGGTCGGCTACGTCGGCAGGGATGTCGAATCCATCATAAGGGATCTGACCGACCTCGCCGTCAACATGGTCAGATCCGAACACATGGAGATGGTCCGCGATAAGGCGGAGAAGCTCGCCCAGGAGAGGGTGCTCGATATACTCATACCTCCACCTCCCAAGCGAAGACGTCGCCGAAAGGCCGATGAGGACGAGATGGATGAGATCAGAAGACAGGAGGAAAGTTACCGGCGGACGAGGGAGAAGATACGCAGAAAGTTCCTCGCCGGCGAGATGGACGATGTGGTGATTGAGGTCGAGGTGGAGGAGAGGTTCTCTCCGGTGGTGGAGATCTTCTCGCCGGCGGGGCTGGAGGATCTGGATATAAACTTCAAGGATTTCTTCGAGAGCTTCTTCCCGAAGCAGAAGCGTAGACGTAAGATGACTGTAAAGGAGGCTCTGCGCGTCCTGGCCCAGGAGGAGGCTGAAAAGCTCATAGATGAGGATAAGGTGATCTCCGAGGCGATAGATAGGGTCGAAAACTCCGGCATCGTCTTCATCGATGAGATAGATAAGGTCGCCGGAAGGGAATCGGGACACGGACCGGATGTATCACGGGAGGGCGTGCAAAGGGATCTGCTGCCCATCATCGAGGGCACGGCAGTTCAGACGAAATACGGGATCGTCCGGACGGATCACATCCTCTTCATCGCAGCGGGAGCCTTTCACGTCTCAAAGCCATCAGATCTCATACCCGAGCTGCAGGGCAGATTTCCCATTCGCGTCGAGCTGAAAAGCCTCGGCAAGGAGGAGTTCAAGCGGATCTTAACCGAGCCGAAAAACGCCCTCGTCAAACAGTACACCGCCTTGTTGGAGACTGAGGGCGTCAAGGTGAAGTTCACCGAAGACGCCATAGATGAGATCGCCTCTATCGCCTATAAGGTCAACGAGGAGGTTGAAAATATCGGCGCGAGAAGGCTCCACACCATAATGGAGAAGCTCTTCGAGGAGATCTCCTTCATGGCCCCAGAGCTCAAAGGACAGGAGATCACCATAGATGCCGAATATGTTCGGAAACAGCTCGGGGAGATCGTCAGAGATAGAGACTTGAGCAGATATATACTCTGAAGTTCGAGGGTGGGGCGAGTTATCTCGCCCCAAAAGTCGAGATCACGATATAGGTGGAACGACAGGAACTATCTCGCCGATCACAGGCGCCAGATATTCTGTGACATATTCCTCGCTTATCGTCTCCTCGCCGGTGGAGGGATCGGACAGGAGGTATTTCTCAGGTAGATACCGTTTCTTCCCTGCGGCAAGCGACGTTCTGACCAGGCCGAATTGCCACCCGCCCCAAGGCTGACGCACGATCGTCGCCATGAAGCCGGTCTTATCCTCGACTATGGCCGAATAAGCCGCTCTCCTGCCGACCATATAGGCGACCTCTTGATCGGCGATCGAGGGATACTCGCGCGAAACCCTCTGAAGTTCGCCGAGCTTAATCCACCGCACAACCCTTTCGATCTTCTTCCCCTTCTTACTGTACTCCTCCTCCAATATCTTCATCGCCTTCTCGGCCAGCTTCTGCGCCACCCCTCCCAAAAGCGGGTTTCCAAACTGGTCTTTATAACTCCCGGCCGATATAAGCTCTCCGGTTTCTAAATCCTTCACCCCTTCGGAGATGACGTAAACGCCCCAGCCGTGATCGTAATGCCGCCTCAATAGATATTCGGTGAACTTCTCGACGTCCATGGGCCTTTCCGGCACGGCGATGTAGTGCGGGCCATATCCGAAGCGTTTGACGGCGACCGATGCGGCGGTGAGGAACCCGGCATTGCGCCCCATCACCTCTATGAGGTAATGCCTTCTGAAAGCACACGCCTCAACCGATAGCTCCAGCACTTTATTGGCGACGAAGGTGGCTGCCGTGCCGAAGCCGGGACAGAAGTCTATGCACATGATCTGACCGTCTCTGACGATCTCGCCCTCCACGGGCCCGCCTTCGGGGACGGGAACTGAATAAGGTAGATCGTTGTCTATGGTCTTAGGCACGTCGAAGAAGTTAGGAAGATCCGGATCGTCAATCGATCGGGCGTATTCGCTGAGCGTGTTCAGGGTTCTGAGCGTGTCATCACCGCCGACCAGGAAGACGTAGCCGATGTTCCTCTCACGGCAGAGCTCTATGATCCTGCGGGCCTCATCATCTGATTCAAGTTTTCTCCTACCGGTTTTAAAGTATGTGCTCGGCGTATTGGCGACGAGCCTTCTGAAATCCGGATCCTTCATCCTATCGGTGATATCTATCAGATCTCCCTTAAGCAATCCCTCAGTTCCGCCGATGGCACAGAAGATGCGATCTATTTTATCCGAGCCGAACTCCAGAGCGCCTTCGATTATACCGATGTTGGATCGATTGATAACCGGCGTCGGCCCGCCGCCGTTTGCTATGACCAGATTCCGTCTTGCCATCCAAAACCTCCATGAAGGTTGATGGGTTTCGATTAATTATAACATTATCCCGCTTCTAACATCAAATAGGGTCTTTCTCCGCTCAAGACCTCTCAAAATTCTCGAGGAGGAATCGGCAGCACATGAAGTGCCGCCCTACGAAAGTGTTACCGTGATCGTGAACCATCCCTTGTTGCACATCCTAAGTCTTGTTTATACGGCCATGCAGATGTTAAAATTTAAGAGGATTTTCGTCCGTTTGAAGGGATGAGTATGGATAAGATAATTGTTAAGGGAGCACGCGAGCATAACCTGAAGGATGTCGACCTGATCCTGCCGAGGAACAGGTTCATCGTCTTCACCGGCGTAAGCGGATCGGGCAAATCCTCCATGGCCTTCGACACCCTCTATGCCGAGGGCCAGAGGCGGTATATCGAGTCCCTCTCCGCATATGCCAGACAGTTCATGGGCAGGATACAGAAACCCGATGTCGAAAGCATCGAGGGGCTTTCACCCTCCATCTCCATAGATCAGAAGACCACCGGTTCCAACCCACGATCCACGGTCGCCACGATGACGGAGATACACGATTACCTGAGGCTGCTGTTCGCATACGTCGGGAAGATATATTGCTATCGATGCGGAGCGCTGATAAGCGACCAGTCGACGGACGAGATCGTCGAGAGGATCATGAATGAGATACCGGATCGGCAGCGGTTCATGATCCTCTCGCCCGTGGCCAGATCTAAAAAAGGGGAGTTCAAGGACGAGTTCAAAGATGCGCTGAAGGCCGGATTCGTAAGGGTGAGGGTGGACGGGGAGATATACGAGCTGTCGAACCCTCCGAAGCTGAACAAACAGATGCGTCATGACGTGGATATCGTGGTGGATAGGATCGTTATGAAGAAGGAAAACCCTGAGATGAGAGGAAGGCTGGCCGAATCGCTTGAGACGGCCTTTGGCCTCTCCGAGGGCATGGCGGTGCTGCTCTTCGAGGACGGCGAGGAGAGGATGTTCAGCAAGACCATGACCTGCCCCAACTGCGGCATAAGCTATAGCAAACCCTCCCCTCAGCTCTTCTCGTTCAACAGCCCTCAGGGGATGTGTCCGAAGTGCAGGGGATTGGGGGTGATACACGATATCTCGCCTCATCTGATCGTAGATCCCGAAAAATCCCTCTCCCAGGGAGCCATCAAGCCGATAGGGCCTTTGAGGTTTAAGGGCGAGTCACAATTGGAAGCGGTGCTCACGGCTCTGGCGAAATATTACAAGTTCAGCTTCGACGAGAAATGGAAAAACCTATCTCAGGAACACAGGGACATCATCCTCTACGGCGCCCCTGTCAAGATCATGATCACCAGACGAATCGGATGGGGCAGGAGGATAAAGCAGATAGTCGAGTATAAGGGGATAATCAACAAGCTCAGGAGATTCAAAGATGAGGAGCTGAGGGGATATATCAGCGAAAGCATCTGTCCCGACTGTAACGGATCGAGGCTGCGTCCGGAGGCCAGAGGGGTTAAGGTGGGCGGGAAGGCGATCCATGAGATCACCGCCATGACGGTGGATGAATGCCTGGATTTCTTTGAAAACCTGGAGCTGACGGAGCGTGAGCGGACGATAGCCGAGGAGATACTTAAGGAGATAAAGGGGCGGCTCAGATTCCTGGTGGACGTGGGCCTACATTATCTGACCCTGGACAGGTCATCGCCGACCCTATCGGGTGGTGAGGCGCAGAGGATAAGGCTCGCAAGCCAGATAGGGGCGGGATTGACCAACGTGCTTTATGTCCTGGATGAACCCACTATAGGGCTTCATCAACGGGATAACCTGAAGCTTATAAACGCCCTCAAAAAGCTCCGCGATCAGGGCAACACCGTTATAGTGGTCGAACACGACGAGGAGACGATACGATCCGCCGATTACATAGTCGACTTCGGCCCCGGCCCCGGGCAGGAGGGAGGGGAGATCGTCTTCGCCGGACCGGCCGGCAAGATCCTGGAGTGTCCCAACTCGCTCACGGCCAAATACCTGCGAGGCGAGCTTGAGATACCCATACCATCCCAAAGGCGAAAGCCCTCGGATAAGTGGCTGACGATCGTCGGGGCAAGACATAATAACCTCAAGGACATAACTGTTAAGATACCGCTCGGAACCTTCACCTGCATCACGGGAGTATCGGGCTCCGGAAAGAGCTCCCTCGTCAACGATATAATCTACAAGGCGCTCGCTCGGAGGCTGATGGGAGCCCACACCGTTCCGGGTGAACACGATCGGATCGAGGGCATAGAGCATATAGACAAGGTGATAGAGGTCGATCAGAGCCCCATAGGTCGCACGCCCAGATCCAATCCCGCCACATATACCAAGCTCTTCGACGCCATAAGGAGCTTTTATGCCGAGCTGCCCGAGTCGAAGATCCGTGGATATAAACCCGGGAGGTTCAGCTTCAACGTCAGAGGTGGAAGGTGTGAGGCGTGTCAGGGCCATGGGATGAAGAGGATCGAGATGCATTTCCTCGCCGATGTGTGGGTTAAGTGTGAGGTCTGTGACGGAAGGAGATACAACAGGGAGACCCTCCAGGTGAAATACAACGGCAAATCCATAGCCGATGTGCTGGATATGACGGTGGAGGAGGCGCTGAAGTTCTTCGAAAACGTGCCCAGGATAAAGAAATATCTGCAGACGCTGTATGACGTCGGCCTCGATTACATCAAGCTGGGTCAGCCGGCGCCGACCCTCTCCGGCGGAGAGGCGCAGAGGGTGAAACTCGCCAGGGAACTGAGCAAGCGGGGAACGGGGAGAACGCTCTACATATTGGACGAGCCGACGACCGGGCTTCACTTCGCCGACGTTCAAAAACTGCTTAACGTGCTTCACACGCTCGTTGACAGGGGCAATACGGTGGTCGTCGTCGAACACAACATGGAGATCATCAAGACCGCCGATTATGTCATCGATCTGGGACCTGAAGGGGGTGAGGAGGGCGGATATGTCGTGGCATGCGGGACTCCCGAGGAGGTGGCGAGGGTTAAAAGCTCATACACCGGCCAGGTGCTCAGGGATGTGCTCCTCGGCAAACATAAGGCGATGGTCGAGGAGATCGAGGAGGAGCCGATAAGATCCCTGCCCGCTGAACGGGCGATACTTGTTAGGGGGGCGAAGCAGAACAACCTCAAAAACGTGGATCTCACCCTGCCACACGATGAGCTCATCACCTTCACGGGCGTCAGCGGATCGGGCAAGACGTCGATGGCGATTGAGACGATCTATGCCGAGGGCAGGCGGAGATACGTGGAGTCGCTATCCACATATGCGCGCCAGTTCCTCGGCGGAATGGATAAACCTAAGGTCGATTTCATAGACGGACTTGCACCGGCGATAGCGATCGATCAAAAGGCGCCGAGCAAAAACCCGCGCTCAACGGTGGGCACCATCACTGAAATCTACGATTACCTGAGAGTTCTCTTCGCCCGATTCGGGGTGCAACACTGCGTCAAATGCGGTCAGCCCGTGGGCGCCCAGACCGTCGATCAGATCGTCGATCGGATAATGGATCTTCCCCCTAAAAGCCGCATCTACATCCTCGCTCCCGTTAAACTCGCCAAAAACGAGGAATATGCCGATGTGCTAAAGCGCGCTCAGCGTGGCGGATTCGTGCGCGTCTGGATGGATGGCGAGATCTCCCCGATCGAGGAGAGGATGAACATAAGCAGGAGGGTCAAACATGACGTGGCGATCGTCGTGGACCGTCTTATACTGAGGGAGGACCAGCGCGATAGGGTATCCGAGGGGGTTGAGACCGCCCTTGAGATGGGCGAGGGCGAGATGAAGGTTCAACTGCAAGGTCCGGACGGCATGACCGATCTGGTGACCTTCAGCAGCCTAAGGGCATGTGCCAGATGTGGGATAAGCTATGACGAGCTTCGGCCTCAGGATTTCTCCTTCAATAGCCCCGTGGGCATGTGTCCGTATTGCGAGGGCCTGGGATTCACCGATTCCTCCTACTCGAAGGTATGCCCGAAATGCCAGGGGGCGAGGATAAAGGAGAGCTCAAGATATGTCCTCATAGGCGGGAAAAACATAGTGGAGCTATGTCGAATGCCGATCGGCGATCTCTATCAGTTCTTCCTGGATCTAAAGCTGCCCCAGGACAGGCTCGAGGTGGGCGAGGAGCTGCTGAGGGAGATAAGGAACAGGCTCTCCTTCCTGGTGGATATCGGACTTCATTATCTGACCCTGGATCGCCCGGGACCGACGCTATCGGGAGGAGAGGCACAGAGGATAAGGCTGGCGAGTCAGTTGGGAAGCGGTTTGACCGGCGTGATATACGTGTTGGATGAGCCGACCATAGGGCTGCACATGCGGGATACCGGAAGGCTGCTCAGGGCCCTGAGGAAACTGCGCGATCTAGGCAACACCGTCATAACGGTTGAACACGATAGAGAGGTGATCTCCAGCTCGGATCTGATCGTCGACTTCGGCCCGGGGGCGGGCCGGAACGGCGGAAGGATCGTGGCAAAGGGGAAGGTCCAGGATATTCGAAGGATCGAAGAATCCCTTACGGGCAGATATCTGGCGAACCGGTTCCGCATAGAGGTTCCCAAGAAGCGCAGGTCTCCAAGGGGGTTCCTACGGATAATCGGGGCATACGCCAACAACCTCAAGGATATAGATATCGATATACCGCTGGGCGTTATAACCTGCATCACGGGGGTATCGGGCTCGGGCAAGAGCTCGCTTGTGGAGGAGGTTCTCTATCCGGCGGTCGCCCGATATCTTGGACTGCCGGCGGCGGAGCCGAAATGCCTCCGCGCGGATGGGCTGGGCGAGATAGACAAGGTGATAAGCATCAATCAAAAGCCGATAGGCGAGACGCCTCGGTCGAACCCGGCGACCTATACGGGCGTATTCGATCACATACGATCGCTCTTCGCTAAAACGCCCGACGCCAGGGCGATGGGGTTCACGGCATCATACTTCAGCTCGAACCTGGAGTACGGGAGATGCCCTAGCTGCGATGGCGAGGGGTATAACCTCTTCTCGATGCCGTTCCTGCCGGATGTGTGGGTCAAATGCGATGTGTGTGGCGGGACGGGGTTCATGAGGGAGATACTCGAGATCAAATACAAGGGCAAGAACATATCGGATGTATTGAAGATGACGGTAGCTGAGGCGAGGGAGTTCTTCAGGGATATCCCCAGGATCAGGAGGATACTCGATGTGCTGTGCGATGTCGGGCTGGATTATATGCCTTTGGGCCAGCCCGCGACGACGCTCTCCGGCGGGGAGGCACAGAGGTTGAAGCTCGCCAGGGAACTTATAAAGCCGGATACCGGAAGCACACTCTACATAATGGATGAGCCCACCACCGGTCTTCACGCGGCCGACGTCAAGAAGCTGCTCGACGTGCTGAATCGGTTGGCCGACAAGGGGAACACGATAGTCGTGATAGAGCACAACATGGATGTGATCAAGTGCGCCGATTACATCATAGATCTGGGGCCGGAGGGCGGAGATGAGGGCGGATACCTGGTGGCGTGTGGAACCCCCGAGGAGGTGGCCGAATCGGAGATATCGCATACGGGCAGGTTCTTGAGAGATTTTCTTCCACAAGAATAAAGGAGGGGAAAATGCAAGCCTATCGAGTTGAAACTGTTGTTGCTCAGGATGGTACCCTTACCATTAAAGGGATTCCTTTTCGCTCAGGGGAAAAAGTGGAGGTTATCATCCTCAGCCGCTCTCACGAACTCAAAAAAGAGGAACTTTATTCTCTGCGAGGTAAGCCAATTCGCTATCTCGAACCGTTTGAGAGCGTCGCTGAGAATGATTGGGAAGTGTTGCGATGATTGTGCTCGATACGCACATCTGGGTTTGGTGGGTCCATGGAACAGAATACCTCACCCAGACCCAAATTGAGGTAATTGCCGCACACGAGAAAGATGTAATTGGCGTTAGCGCGATTTCGTGTTGGGAGATAGCCAAGCTGGTCGAGTACGATCGTTTAGAGCTACCATGTCCATTGGAAGAATGGTTTGAGCAGGCTTTGAATTACCCGGGGGTTTATCTGTTTCCTCTAACTCCCGAGATAGCCATTGAATCAACCAGATTCGCTCAAATTTCCTTCGAGTGTAGCGGTTATCCATTAGGAGACAGGAGGCAGGAAACAGGAGACAGGAATATAGATTTTCCCCTGCCTCCTGCTTCCTGTTTCCCGTCTCCTTCTAACACTGAG
>JAGGXZ010000200.1 GCA_021162805.1 Candidatus Poribacteria bacterium | reverse complement strand
TCTCAGACTTTTGTCAGTCAACCAGATGGAGGATGATTAGAATTAAATTAGACACATTGGAAATAGGTTCCCAGGTCTACAGAAGGATTATCGAGGATCTCAGCCATTATGCTCGTGAAGTTTGGTCTAGGGGAGGAAGAAAGCTTCTCTTCGATCACTTCCAAGTGGAGCTTAATCAGCTAATTAAGGAAATAACAAAGCCAGAATATACAGTCAAGTTAATAAACTTGGAAGGAATCCCGATCGGGATAGCTGCCTATAAGCTTGAAGACCGGAAGATAAGGGTACTACTTTTCTATGTTTGCTCCCCCTTTCGAGGGAAAGACTATGAACGCATCGCTATACTTCAGCTCGTCGACAGCTTTAAATCCCTTTCATGGGTTGAAGAAATAGAAATCTTGTTACATCCTTTCTGTCGGTTCATCGACGACGATCGCTTCCTCAAAAACATTGGCTTTGAAGTTCAAGAATGGGTCTGGATGAGTAAGAGTTTAGACCGGTCAGAAGAAATTGTATCCTGCTCTCCCGAGATCAGATGTGAAATAACACCATGGGATGAAAGGACTGCTTCAGATATAGCAAAGCTGGATATTGAAGCAAAGATATTACTTAAATCTCGGGAAAGCGACTTCAACATAAAAGCTTCTAAGATTTGTTTCAAAGGCGAGGAGGTTGTAGGTTTCATTCTGGTTTCGACGTCTGGCTCTAAAGGAGTGGTGAAATACATCTTTGTCTCTGAGGAGTTTCGGCGTAAAGGGATAGGTCGAGCTCTTTTAAGAGCTTCACTTAAGCAATTGCAAGATGAAGGGATTAAATCAGTCATTGCGGAGTTAAACATGGAAAATTTAGCGTCTATATCACTTTTCTGGTCCCTTGGTTTTTCAATCTGTTGTAGAGCTCATCTTGTAGCGGTAATACGTAAAATTTCTCACTCCAACTATCTTCCATCACAGCGATGAACATCTATGTATAGCATACGAAGAACTCATTAGCAAAAATCTCCAGGCGATCAAAAATGAAGCGAACAAAACAGACCCCTGGTATTATAAACCTCCAACCGAAAAACCTATCTACCCCACACCTACCCTTCAGATACACCTCCATGACAAACCTGTATGGCCTGCCCCTCCTTCCTTTCCCCCTCATCCTCCTTTTGGGTATGCTCGCCTTTATTCCCCTTCTCCTCAGATACCCCCTCACCTTCCTGCTGTCATATGTAGTGAACCCCATTTTTTGGACACACCTCTTATTGGGGTGTATACTTAACAAGACAGAGAAAGGGGGTTCATGATGAGCCAAAGAAGGGAGTTTTCCCCTCACTTCAAAGTCCAGGTTGTCCTTGAGGCTCTCAAAGGGGACAGAACCCAAGCATCCATCTGCAGGGAATATAACATCTCCCCTGAGCTTCTGAGGCAGTGGAAGAAACAGTTTCTGGAGAGAGCCTATCTCATCTTCTCTCCTCAGACAAACTCGAAGGAGCACCAGAGAATTGCGGAGCTTGAGAGGCTTGTTGGGAGGCTCACTTATGAGCTTAGTGTCTCAAAAAAAGTATTCAATCTGCTGGGCTGTCACTTGAGAGGAAGCGAGAGGTGATAGATATGCTCAAGGGGGAGTACCCTGTAAGGCTGTTATGTGAAATCCTCGATTGCGCCCCCAGTTCTTACTACTACAGATCAATCAGAGAAGATGACCTGCTCATTAGAGAGGAGATAGAAAAGATAGCGATGGAGTTTCCAAGATACGGCTATCGAAGAGTCACAGCAGAGCTCAGAAGAAGAGGATACAGAGTAAATCACAAGAGGGTTCTAAGAATCATGCATGAGGAGAACCTCATTGTGCATGTTAAGAGCTATCTCAAAACTACTCTTTCAAATCACCATCTTGGCAGATATCCTAACCTGGTAAAGGGCATACAGATAGTGAGACCAAATCAGGTCTGGTGCGGTGACATAACTTACATCAAGCTGAAGAAGGAGCATGCCTATCTAAGCGTATTAATGGACATCTTCACAAGATCGATAAGGGGATGGCAGATATCGGCAAGCCTAGATGAGGAGCTTACCATCTCAGCACTGATGAAGGCTCTCAGCAGAGATGTGCCTGAGATCCATCATTCAGATCAGGGAGTCCAATATGCCTCAAGAAGATACATCCAGATCCTTCAGGAAAGAGGAGTCAAAATATCCATGTCATCCAAGGGGAATCCTTTGCAGAACGCCTACGCTGAGAGGCTGATAAGAACTCTGAAAGAGGAGGAGGTATATCTGAACGAGTATGAGGATATAGAGGAAGCAAAGGAAAAGATAGGCCACTTCCTTGAAGAGGTCTACATGAAGAAGAGGGTCCACTCCGCCTTAGGCTATCTGACGCCTTGGGAGTTCGAGCATAATTGGAGGGAAGGGAAGAGGTGAAGTTGAAAGAGAGGGGTAAATTTGGTAAGATAGGGTTGGCAGAAGGAGGGGATTGGAGGGAGAGAGGTTATTCAAATCTCCCTCTGATTCCCAAGGTGGAGGGTTACCCCCCCAATAAGATCGCCCAAAAATGTGTCCAAAATAATGGGTGCACTTCAGATAATCTTATCTAGCATTTTGGTCTCCTTGTAGGTTAGGTAGCATTTTCATCGCCCCCTCCTACAAGGAAACCTTTTTTCTTCTTATTTGTCAAGCCTTCGATGAACCATCTCATAGCTTCCGGGAATTCTCAGTATGTTTTCCTCCCTATGTGGTATAATTCTGGGGAATATCGATGATGAAGGGGGTGTCGAGGATGAAACTTATGATATCCACGCTTGCTTTTCTGTTTTGTCTTATGATGACGGCGATGGCGGCCGATGTGGCCATAATCGACTATGCGGACCAGTGGACTCAGGTGAAGGCGCTAGGTCCCACGCTGAACGAGATGAAGATCAAATATGATGATATCACCGATGACGTGATGAAGGGTAACTTTCAACTTGCCGGATATAAACTGTTCTTCATCTGTAGCATGGCCACGAATAACCCCACGATTCATTCCAATCTCGATGGAAATGCCAAGGTGATTCAGGATTTCGTCAAGGGGGGAGGGATCGTCATCGAACCAACCCAGGCCGACCAGAATGAAGCTAATGTGGATTGGCTTCCGAAGGGGTTAACCTGTGTTCGGAGCGATCCGGATCTGACCACGGTGGAGATCGTGAAACCGGATCACCCGTTGTTTAACACACCGAACAAGCTTAAAGAGGACGATTTCTTGAACTGGAAGTATAAAGGGTGGCCGACGGTCTGGGAGAGTATAGCCTCACAGTCCGGATTTGATGTGCTTGCTAAGAGCGGCGGTAGGTTTGTGATATTGGAGGCCGAATACGGGAAGGGAAAGTTCGTCATGATGGCCCTCGCTCCCGATAAATATCACGTGGTCGGCAATGATGACTATACCAAGAAGCAGGCCTTCCTGTTCTTTGAGAACCTCATGCACGCCTATTATCTGGACGTCCTGGCGCTCCAGCCGAAGGGCAAAATAAGTCTGATATGGGCTGAGCTTAAGCTTACTTGTCGCCGATGATGGTTAGGTCATTTATTGTCATTTGTAGTCATTAATGACGGCGAAGCCAAATGACTTAATGACTACAAATGACGGTTGAGCGGCGGACGGTGGATAATTGGCCGCAGATACTACACTCAAGGGAAATAAGAGCGAATCTAAATGCTAAGGAGGATAAGACGATGAAAATCTACCTGATGACCGATTTAGAAGGCGTGGCCGGAGTGCTTAACTTTGAGGAGTGGACCGGACCGGGTAAACCCTACTATGAGTTGGCCAAGGAGTTTCTGACCCTGGAGGTGAACGCTGCGATCGATGGCTTCTTCGAAGGAGGAGCGAAGGAGATACTGGTGGTGGACGGTCACGGCCCCGGCGGCATCAACATCAAGCTCCTCGATCCGCGGGTGGATTATCTCCGCGGTTGGGGGGAGGGGCCCTGGCCCCTCATGTTGGATGAGACATTCGATGCGGTTGCCTGGGTAGGCCAGCACGCCAAGTCGGGAACCGAATACGCCCATCTCGCCCATACCCAGAGCACAGCTTACCTTGACCTATCCATTAACGGCATCTCGATCGGTGAGTTGGGACAGCTGGCGATGTGCGCCAGCGAGTTGGGCGTACGATCCATCTTCGCCTCAGGGGATGAAGCTCTGACGAAAGAGGCGAAAGCCTTGATACCAGGTATAGAAACGGTGGCCGTGAAACGCGGGATAAGACCGGGCACCGGAAATGAGCTGACAAGGGAGGAATACGCCCGTTTCACCTCCTCCGCCATTCACGTTCATCCCGTTCGCGCTCGCCAGCTCATCCGCGAGGGAGCGCTGAGGGCCATTCAACGGGCTAAAAAGGAGGAGTTCGGCATCATACCTCTCAACCCTCCGTTCGAGCGAGTGGCCAAATTCCGAGCGAGCAAGGATAACCCACGGAAAACCATATCACGGGAGACACATCCGACGAGCGTTATCGCTTTGATGAACATGCCTTTTAATCCACAACCGATGGAAGAGGGTTAGGGCATTTCGCTCATATTTATTTCCCTTGAGCCAGGTCATTTAGCTTTTCCGTCATTTCAGATGGCCTGCAGACGGCGGGCTGTTAACCGTAGACTTCAATAACATGAGCGAGCCGCATAGGCGGAAATAGGGATGATGTTATGTGGTAGGATAACGGCAGGGGGAATACGCCAGACGATCCTGAGTCTGTCGTCCTATCTCAGCGTTGCCGCCGCCATTTTCATCTACTTACTGATTCAGATTCAGCATTTCACGCCCGCCTATCAGGAGGTGGATCCCGACGGTTATCTTTTCCTCGCCAAGCGTATAGCACATCTGCAATCGCCGGCAGTAAGGGAGGAAGACCCGTTTATGTATCAGAGCCACGTCTGGGTTGAGACGCCCCAAGGGAAGGTGGTGCCCAAGTTCGCGCCCGGTTATCCTCTTCTGCTGGCGATCTTCTATCGGATCGGAGGCGATGAGGCGATGTTCCTGGTAAGCCCTTTGATGGGTGGGCTGGGGTTGATCGGCGCGTATCTGCTCTTTTCGCTCTGGATGTCCCCCGCTGTGGCAGCTTTGGGCGTCTGGGCGTTGGCCGTCAATCCCATGTATCTGGTCTACTCGGGCTATCTCCTCTCCCATGCCTCAAACACCTGTTTCATCATATGGGGTATGTATTTCCTATGGAGGTGGCTCCGTCGAGGTTCGACGGGATCGGGGATCGGGGCGGGACTGCTTCTGGGATTCGCTTCTACGATCCGCCATACCAGCATATTGATGGGAGGTGTGGTGCTGATCGCGGTCTTTAGCCGTTGGCTGCGGGAACGCGGTTCAACCGCCCGGGGGATCTCCATACTGTTGGGATGTTACGCCATTTTTCCGATACTGCTGATGATCTATAACTGGAGGCTTTTCGGCCATCCTCTGGTCACGGGATACGCTCTCACACACGAGCAGGAGTCGTTTTCGCTGAGGTTCCTTCGCCGGAATATCGGCATGATGATAAGAGGGCTTAACACCACGGCGCTCCTCCTGATCTTTCCCCTGGGGCTGGTGGGGATGATATCGATAGGACATCCATGGGAACGACTGATGCGGATTTTTTGGTTTCTGCCGATCGTGCTGCTATATGCATCCTACTACTGGGCTCCTCAGGGCATGCCCTATCTCCGTTTCACGATCTGCACCTTTCCCGTTGTGGTTGGATCAGCTTTGCTCCTGCTGGATAGGATATCCGATGAACACCCGGCTAGAAGCTGGATGCAGCGATGCGTCATGATCCTTTTCGTGGCGCTGCTCGTGATCCTCCGATACAATGAGGCACAGCGCAGTATGCGTCAGATCGTCTCCGACCCGGGCTCGCGCGCCGTCGCCCTCGGCGCCCGGATGCTCTCCCGAACCTTACGGCCGGACGCCGTGATCTTCTCGCAGAGGCCGTTTTTCTGCTACATCGGCACGCGCGAGAGGTTTCGCTTTTATGACCTTCAGCGCTTCAAGACCTTCCTGAGCTCCTCAGTGCTTCGTCAGCCTAAACGTACCGAGCGCCTGCGTAAACTGTACGCCTCCTTAGGTCAGTCCGGAATGATCCGGAAGAAGCGGGAGCTGATACGTTCCTACCTCGAGAGGGGAAAACAGGTCGTTTTCCTCATCCCCCAGAGCGCGTTGAAGGATGAGCGGAAGCAATTGGACGGCGGTTTCAGGTTCGTTCTACTGAGGATGTGGGACGTTCCCATCAAATCGCCTCCCGAGAAATGGGGCCTCTATCAGGTGATGCTGAACAGGGGCATCCCTTGAAGGGCACTGCACGAGATGGGGCATTTTAACGTGCACGTGCCCGATTTCGGGCACCTTGATCGGGGCTATCGAAAGCCTACCCGGGAGATCAGTGAAAAAAGGTTGACAGCTTATCTCTCCTGTGCTATAATGAGCGGCAGTTTTAAATTCTCCGAGGAGGTTTGAGCGATGAGATCGATAGTGGTCATGGCCGTGTTGATGATAGTGGCGGCTCTGCCGGCAGCGTACTCCGCTCTCCCCGACTACATCGTCCTCTACTTTAACTTCGATGAGGGCGGTGGAAACAAGGCGGTTGATCTGTCCCAGTATGGCAACAACGGTGAGATAACAGGCAACCCCGAGTGGGTAGACGGCAAAAGTGGGAAAGCCATCCACCTGGACGGTTCCTCGGTGGTTATAACTGTACCCCCTTCTGACTCTCTAACATCACTGACCTCACCCTTGAGCGTGGGGGCGTGGATCAAACCCGTTTCCTTCCCTGTCGAATGGCAATGTCTCATCGAGATGGAAAGTAGCGCCGATGACAGGACGAACGGATGGAAGTTGGGTTTCCACAACCAAAATCCGGTCTTCACCACATACGGCCATAAGGATCACTTTGCTGACCAGATAACGCTCAATGAAAACGAATGGATCTACTTCGCTGTCGTCGCCGATGGAACGAACGTCAACTTCTACATTAACGGCGATCTGGCGCAGCAGGTTCCCTTCGAAGGAACGATCGACGTTACAAATTCCCCCGGCGTCAATATCGGAGCGGAGAAGGGACAGCCTGGAAATTGGTATTCTGATGTGATCTTGGATGAGTTGTGGGTTGCGAATAAGGCGTTAAGCGCTGATGAGGTCAAAACGCTGAGTGCACCTTCTGCGGCAGCAGTCAGACCTTCCGAGAAGCTGACGACCACTTGGGGTGAGATTAAAAAGTAGAACACCTTTTGGGGGCGGGTTTTGCCCCGCCCCCATCTCATGGGGAGGTGCGGAAGGATGAAAAGAGAGGTAATACCGCTTTTGATCCTCTTGATGATGACCTCGATTACGCTCGCCGCTCAAATACCCGATCATATCGTCCTCTATTTCAACTTCGACAAGGAAGGGGGCAACACAGTTACCGATAGATCGATATATCACAACGACGGCCAGATAAACGGCGATGTGGAATGGGTGGATGGCAAACACGGTGGGGCGATCAAACTCGACGGATCGAAGGCAGCTATAACTGTTCCCAACTCCGATCAGCTTAAGGAACTCAAGTCCCCAATGAGCGTGGGAATGTGGGTCCAACCATTGGCCTTTCCCGTCGAGTGGCAGTGCGTTATCGAGATGGAAGCGAGTGCTGGAGACAGAAGCAATGGATGGAAGGCAGGTTTCCACAACCAGAATCCGGTCTTCACCACATATGGCAATAAGGATCACTTCGCGGACCAGATAACGCTCAATGAAGAAGAATGGGTCTATCTAGTGATAACGACCGACGGGAAGAATGTCAACTTTTATGTTAACGGCGATCTAGCACAGCAGGTTCCTTTTGCAGGACCGATCGACGTCTCACAATCCCCCGGCGTCAATATCGGAGCAGAGGGGGGACAGCTTGGAAATTGGTATTGCCAGGTTATACTGGATGAGCTATGGATCTCGAATAAACTGATGAGCGAAGACGAGATAAAGGCGTTTATGGAACCGGAGCAACTCTTCCCCGTTCAGCCTGATGACAATCTCCCCATCACCTGGGGTGAGATTAAAGAGGGCGGGTGAAACTCTTTTTTTCGAATCGGAAGGGAGACCGCTGAAGTCTCCCTTCTCCTAAGCGGAATCATATACGGTCCTGCCTTTCAAGCCTGAGTCTGACCGATCTGGCGTGCCCGTCCAATCCCTCCACCTCAGCCAGCTTAATGATAGCCGGGGCGAGCTTTTTAAGGGCGGGCTCGGTGAACTGAATAAGGCTTGTCTTTTTGAGGAAATCGTCGACGCCGAGAGGTGAATAGAATCTCGCCGTACCCCCCGTCGGGAGAGTGTGATTCGGCCCCGCGATATAGTCCCCAACGGCCTCAGGTGAGTAAGGACCGAGTAACACTGCCCCGGCGTTTCTGACCTTCCCCAGCCATCTGAACGGCTCTTTAACCATTATCTCAAGATGCTCGGGGGCTATTTGAGCTGCCAGATCGAAAGCTCGATCGAGATTCTCAGTCACGAAGATCGCCCCGTATCTCTTAAGGGAATGAAGTACGATCTGGGATCTGTTGAGGTCTTGGGATCTCCTCTCCAGCTCTCCCCTTACCTTCTGGGCCAGCCTGATGCTATCCGTTATCAATACGGCGGAGGAGTCATCCATATGTTCAGCCTGAGATAACAGATCGGCGGCGACGAAGGAGGGATCAGCGGCCTCATCCGCTATCACGAGGATCTCGCTTGGGCCTGCGATCATGTCTATATCTACGACTCCGAAGAGCTCTCTTTTCGCCAGTTGGACATAGATATTGCCTGGACCGACGATCTTATCCACCCGTTTGATACTCCTTGTCCCAAAAGCCATAGCAGCCACCGCCTGGGCGCCGCCGATCTTGTAAAGTTCATCGACCTCACACTCCTTCGCCGCTATCAGCATGTAGGGATTAATCCTGCCATTTCGCATCGGCGGTGTACAGACGACGATCTCCTTAACTCCGGCTACCTTGGCCGGAATAACGCACATGATAAGCGATGAGACCAGAAGCTGTGAGAAAGCCGGAACATGGATCCCGACCCTTCGTATAGGCTGAACGATCTGTCCCAAAATCACGCCGTTCTCCTCAGAGGCAAACCAGGAATTTCGCGTCTGTCTCTCGTGAAAGGAGCGAATTCGATCTATTGCCAGCCTGACGGATTTGACGAACTCCTCGTCCTCCACCATATATGCCATCTCATACTCCTCGTCCTTGACCCTGATCTGATCGATATCGAAGGCGGGAGCGTCGAACCTTCGGGTGTATTCGACGACAGCGTCATCGCCTGATTCGCGAACATCGCTGATTATCCCTCTGACCACGGATAAGACCTCATCATCGTGAAATCTCCCCCTGGATAAAAGGGATTCTAGCCTTTGGACTGCTTCGGGGGAGCCATCGATCAATATAGGTACCATCAATACTCCTCTTGCCTCGTTAATTAACTGGAACCGGCACGTGCGCTTATAATTTACAATACCTAGGGCCTTTTGTCAAATTCGCCAAGGCGGTCAACGATTACCGCCATCACTAGTTGAATGGAAAGGGCTGGAGATGTTCATGTCGGGCGATCGACTATTGGACGACAGCACAATGGGATATGGGAAGTGGGAAGCGAGCCAAAACGGAACCGCTCCCGCCATCCCGAATCACTCGCCCTCACCTGTGCTATCCTTTACTTCGGCTACTCCTCAGGAGCCGGTGCCTCGGGGATACCCTTCTGGGATATAGTCGGTAAAACGGTTCCCCCGACCAGACGGGGCAGATTCATGGGATTGAGGGGGTTCTTCAGCGGGATTCTGAGCTTCGCCTCAGGGTTTTATATCCGATATATGCTCGGCGAAAACGGTCCGTCTTTCCCGAACAACTACGCTTTGATCTACTCCACAGCGCCCTTCTTTCTTCTACTTTTCTCCTCCTGTTTCTTCGCCGTTCCGGAGCCGGTGGGCCCGATCGAAAGGAGGAAGGCGAGCTTCAGGGAGCACCTGATAAATGGGATCGGGATATTCAGGAAGGATAGGAACTACAGGCTGCTCTTCCTAAATAAGAGTGCTGGGGTCCCTGGCTTACATAGGCGGGGTTGTGTTTATACCCTATGCGATCAAAGTGCTGGGATTGCCCGAATCAGTTGTTGGGACCTTCATGGTCATATCGACCTGTTTTTCCCTGCCCTCCAATTTCCTATGGAGCCACATAGGCGATAGATACGGCAACAAGTTGTTACTGCTCATCACCACCGGTATCTCTCTGATGATCCCTCTCATAGCCATAGTCTCCTACTATCTGCCGCCGATAGGGGTAGAGGTACCCATTTTGGGTTCAACCTTTAACCTGAGAGGGATCGTCTTTATGGGCGCCTTTGCTCTAGGAGGGCTGGTTATGACAGGCAAGTTCATGGGGGACTCAAATTATCTGCTCGAGATAGCACCTGAGGAGCAAAGGCCATCTGTATCTAGCGTCTATGAGCGTAATGCTATCACCGACATCGGCCATTCCGCTTTTCAGCGGGATGATCGCTGAACTTATCTCATTCCAGGCCACCTTCGCCCTTTCCTTCCTCTTCGGATTAACCTCGTATCTTCTTATGTTCAAGCTGGAGGAGCCGAGGAGATTCAACTGATGCTTAAAGCGATTCGGCTCTTTTCTTGATCCCGAACGCCATCCGCCTCAGGTAACTTTCGGCTATGGAATCGAGAGAGAAAAGCCGCTTTATCCCTCCGGCTAACCCTCCCACATCGCCGCTGAACTTTATCGTCAGCAGGTGCGATCCCTCATCGATCGGATAGAAGGTATCACATCCCCTCAGATATCTGAATTCCCCTTCGCCCTGAGCCTGATACCACTCGCTCACTATCAAAGGTTTGGGTTCGAGAGGCAAAAAACGATTGAGAACACGAAGGATAAACCTCTTATCGCTCACCGGCTTCGGCAGATCCATCTGGAGCAATATACGATAGCCGTAGACCTCGTTGCCGCTAGAGTCATAACTCTTGTATAGGCTCCCGGGAAGGATCGTCCCGGCCCTCTCCTTCAGAACGGTCTCCCTTCCGTTTCTCCTGATCTTCAGCTCGATCTCCTTTCTTCCATATCCGAAATTATCCCGACTGTAATCCAAAGCCGCCTGGAGCCCTGCCTTCAGAGGTGCATTGATCGGGAGAGCGATCAGATAGATATCCCCATATCCCCTGACCTTCAGCTTCTCCTGAAAATACTGATATCCCGCTTTTCCGTCGGTCTTTTTCCTCAAAGAGGACCAATCTTCCGGATCATATATCGCGTGGCGTTTTATCACCCACTCAGGCAGCGTATTGCCTTCCCGTTGGAACCTATCAGATACCAGCTCGGGTTTGATGATATCCGGCTTACCCTTATAATCGAGGACGGGAAACCTCAACCCGATGGAGCTCAGGCAGACCAGGGATAGGAGAACTGCCGTTCTCAGAGCCATTGTATCTCCTCCGGATCATCCGGCGAAGTGTCATCTCTTCTCAATTCCCCTGAACAGCACGGGCAACAGCAGGTCTATAGCATGTTCGAGTTCGATGATATCCTGCTCGACCATCCAGGGGAACTCAAGCCCCTTCAAGGCGAAGACCAACACCACCGCCGTCAACTTGGTGTCGGAGATCTCAAACACGCCTTGCCTGACTCCCTCCTCGAGTATCGATCGCATCGTCTCTATCTCCCAGTCGGTCAACCGCTGTCTTTCACGCTCCACGAAGCCGTAATGCTCCAAATACTCAGAGGTGAAGGTTTCATAATAATTGGCCATTTTCCTGAGAACCGTCGATCTGGTCCAGATATATGCCCGGATCTTATCCTGCGGCGATTTGGCCTTTGAGAGGCTCTCCTCCGCCTTCCTCTTGAATATCTCGAACTCCATTCTGATGACCGCCCGGAAGATATCCTCTTTGCTTCTGAAGTAATAGTAGAGCGAGGCCTTCCCCATGCCACATGTGGAGGCGATGTCGCCCATCGTGGTCTTCTTCATACCATATCTTGCGAAAAGCTCTCTCGCCCTCTCGATTATAAAACGCTTTCTCTCCTCCCTGTTCATTCCTAACCTTTCGACTAAATCGGTTTTTCAGTCGGTTATATTATACCAGATTTCAAAAGCGATGGACAAGCGGGGCTTAAAATCAATCGGAAAGATCAACGGTGAAACGCACTTCAATGTATGCTCCCGAATTCTGAGCAGGCGCAAGGGTCTACTTCTGCTCCGGTGATCCTCGGACAAGGGCAAGCCATGTACGTCACTCCTCTTCTGAAAGCTTAAATGGGACGGCGCGAATCGTCCCATCCTCCTCACGGATGAGCTCCTCAATTCGCATCTCAGCCCTCTCCAAAATGGAGGAACAGAGCCTGGACATCCTTATCCCCTCCTCGAAGAGCTCCAAGGCTTTATCCAGAGGGAGCTCGTCCGACTCAAGCATCTCGACTATCTCCTCAAGCCTTTTAAGGGCATCCTCGAATTTGATCTCCTTTTCCACCTTATCCATCTTTCCTCTCCAAAACCTCACATCTCAGCTTGCCCTTGAAGGGCCTCACGATGATCTGATCGCCCACATCAACTTGGGCCGCATCGGATATGATCCGGCCGGAGACCTCCTGACAGATGCTATATCCCCTTCTGAGCACGGCCAGTGGGCTCAAAGCTTCCAGGCGGGATACCAGGCCCTGAAAGGAGCTTCTTCCCTCCATCAGCCTTGAAAGGACGGCGTGATAGGCCCTTTGAGCGAGCAAGTTCAATCTTCCCTCAAGCTCCCCAAGCCTCCTTTCGGGTGAATTTCTCCGAAGCCTCTCAGATCTGACCGCCACCTCACCTCTCATTGATGATATCCTTCCCCGCATCAGCTCCATCGCCCTGTAGTACAGCTCGTCGATCCTCTGCTCCATCTCATATAGCTCCTCCAGCTTTCTCCGAGGCGAGACCCTCTCGGAGAGGCGATCCAGTTTCTCCCTTTTCGGCCGGATCTGGGACCTTATGGCCGCTATCATCCTCGATGTGAGTTGTTCAATGCCGCCGTTCAGATCCTGAACGCTGGGGACAGCCATCTCGGCGGCCGCCGATGGCGTAGGCGCCCTGAGATCGGCAACGAGATCGGATATGGTGAAGTCTATCTCGTGGCCCACCGCCGATATGACGGGGATTCTGGAGCGGAAGATGCTTCTGGCGACTATCTCCTCGTTGAAGGCCCACAGATCCTCTATCGATCCACCTCCCCTGCCGACTATCAGGAGGTCCACATTTCCAAGCCGGTTGAACCCGTCTATCGCCTCGGCGATCTCCCTGGCGGCGTTTTCGCCCTGGACGGTAACGGGATACAGCAGGATGTGGACGAGAGGATAGCGGCGGCTTATCACCTTTATGATGTCCCTTATCGCCGCCCCGGTGGCTGAGGTGACGACACCTATCCTTTCGGGGAATTTCGGTATGGGTTTTTTATGTCTTTCGTCGAAGAGACCCTCAGCGGCGAGTTTTCTTTTGAGCTGTTCGAGTGCCATCTGTAGGGCGCCAAAGCCCGCCGGCTCGATCCTGTCGCCGAGTATCTGATAATTCCCGCCTTTCTCATAGACGGTGAGCCTTCCGTGCAGCAGAACCTTCATCCCATCCTTTGGCCTGAAGGGCAGGCGTAACGAGAGCGGCTTAAAGATAACACACTGTATCTGCGACGACTCGTCCTTGAGCGTGAAATAGATGTGTCCGGAGTAGGGTTGGCGGAAATTGGAAACCTCTCCCTCGATCCAAACCTCGCCGATGGCGGAGATGATCTCCTTGATAGCCCTCGTAACCTCTGAGACGGTGTAGACCGTTCGTCCGATCACCCTCTCCCCCCTATGGAGGTCACTTCAGCGGGATCTGCATTCGGGAGATACGGATCGCCTTGCCGGTATTCTCATCGACGTCGATCTCCACCGCTGAGAGCCTGACATCGCCCTTTGCCACGTCGAATTTGACCGGCATCATGGTGGTGAATCTCCTAAGGACGGCATCCTTCTTCACGCCGATAACGGAATCGTGTGGCCCGGTCATGCCCACATCCGTTATGTAGGCCGTTCCGCCGGGGAGTATGGCTTCATCCGCCGTCTGGACGTGGGTGTGGGTTCCGATGACCGCCGTGACCCTTCCGTCCAGATACCACCCCATAGCGATCTTCTCCGATGTGGCCTCGGCATGGAAATCCAAGATCACCGTCTTCACCCCGTCTTCCAGGTTTTCCAGCAGAGAATCCATCATCCTGAACGGATTTTCGGTCGGCTCCATGAAGATCCTGCCGAGGAGGTTTATCAGACAGACCCTGATCCCCGATTCGGTTTGGAATATCCCCCATCCCCTGCCCGGGGTTCCCTCCGGATAATTCGCCGGTCTGAGCAGGCGAGGCTCCTTCTCGATGTAATTGTAGATCTCCTTTTTGCTCCAGATGTGATTTCCCGTGGTTATGGCGTGAACTCCGTAGGAGAAGATCTCCTCGGCCAGCGGAGGGGTTATGCCGAAACCACCGGCGGCGTTCTCACCGTTTGCGATCACGAGGTCATATCCCGATTTTATCTCCGGTAGGATCTCCCTCAGCGCTCTCCTTCCGGGCCTACCGACGATATCGCCTATGAAAAGCAATCTCATCTGGCGTACTCCACGGCTCTCGTCTCCCTGATGACCGTCACCTGCACCTGACCGGGAAATTCGAGTTCGGATTTGACCTTCTGGGCGATCTGTTTAGCCAGATCATGTATTCCGGCGTCGTCTATCTTATCTTCCTGCACGATCACCCTTATCTCCCTTCCGGCTTGGATCGCGTAGGATTTTTCAACGCCGTAGAAGGACTCGGCTATCCTTTCGAGCTTCTCGAGCCTTTTGATGTAGGCCTCGAGAGAATCCCTCCTGGCTCCAGGTCTAGCGGCTGAGAGCTTATCGGCCACCTGGATTATAACCGCCAGCAGGCTCTGTGGGGGTACCTCGTCGTGATGTGCCTCGACCGCGTGGACGACCGCCGGAGGCTCGCCGTATCTCTGAGCCAGTGAGGCGCTGATCTGCGCGTGGGTTCCCTCTATCTCCCTATCAACCGCCTTGCCTATGTCGTGGATCAGACCGGCGCGTCGGGCGAGTTTGTCGTTCTCCCCCAGCTCAGAGGCGATCACCCCCGCCAGGAAGGCCACTTCCTTGGAGTGCTGGAGCACGTTCTGTCCATAGCTGGTCCTGTATTTCAGTCTGCCGATCAGCCTTATCAGCTCCGGATGCAACCCATGGATTCCGAGTTCCATCACGGCGCGTTCGCCCTCCTCCCTGATGATGTTCTCAACATCCACCCTCGCCCTGGCGACCGCCTGCTCTATCCGGCTGGGATGGATCCTTCCATCAGCTATGAGCCTTTCGAGGGCGATCCTGGCTATCTCACGCCTTATGGGATCAAACCCGGAGATGAGGATGGCGTCGGGCGTATCATCGACTATGAACTCGACGCCCGTCGCGGCCTCCAACGCCTGTATGTTTCTCCCCTGGCGGCCTATAATCCTGCCCTTCAGGTCGTCGTTCGGCAGAGGGACGACCGTTATAGCGGTCTCGGCGACGTGATCGGCGGCATATCGCTCCATGGCGTAACACAGGATCTCCTTCGCCCTTTTCTCGGCGTTCTGACGGGCCTCCTCCTCTATCTGCCTGATCGTCTCCATGGCGTCTCTGCGCGCATCCTCGATCATACTCTCCATTAAGATCCTCTTGGCCTCCTCGGGAGATAAGCCGGATATCTCCGACAGGATCCTGCGGTGTTGTTCCTCCAAAGTTCGGATCTCATTTTCCCTCTGTCTTAACTCCCTGTTTTTAGCTCCGAGTCTTCTCGCCTGTTTTATCAGTCTCTTTTCCTTTCTTTCGAGCTCGCCCCATCTTAGGTCAAGTTTCTCCTCTCTAGCTGTTAGCCTCTGCTCCATTCTCTGGATCTCGGCCCGTTGAGCCTTCATCTCCTGCTCCAACTCCATTTGTCTCCTGTAGGCTTCCTCCTTGGCCTGAACGGCGATCTCCTTTTTTATGGTTTCAGCGCTCCTCAGCGCCTCATCTATTATCTGACGCGCTCGCCTATGAGCGTCATCCATACGCCTCTTGGAGATGAACTGATGGACGAAATAACCTGCGATGACGCCGGCGAGGAGAAAGATGAGATAGTAAATCGCAACTGTTATCTTAACACACCCCCTTCTGCGTATATCCCTGTGAGGTTCGATACTATTTTAGCATAATCTGAGATTCAATTGCAACAGCATATCCCAAAAGAGCGATCCTGGAACATCGCTTGAGCGAGGTTTCTAAATGTTGTATACTCCTCCGCGATCCGCCATACGGCGGGGAGACTAACCTTGGAGGAACTATCGTCATGTGGATCGCTAAACCATACCAGACAAAACCCAAGATCTTAGAATGGGCTAGAAAATTCCCCGATATCGTCTCGCTCACATATGTGAGAACCTACACGGGCATGAGAACGTATGCCATAACTGTCACCGATAGGAGAGAGGATGATTCGTCCAAGCTGAGGCATCTCTTCTCACAGCCGCATGCCCATGAACCGGCGACCACCGCCGGCATGATGAACTTCCTCTCACAGATCATCGAAGGGGTCGACCTGGATGGCAGGAGGACCGACCTCGACAGGGAGACCCTGCTTGGAAAGATGATCCTCACTTTCATCCCCGACGGCAACCCGGATGGGCGATCTCGGGCTCCCGTCGATTGGTGGGATGGAAGCTCATACTCGAACGAGGAGTTCCTGAAGATCGCCTTCGGTATATGTGAAGACGGAGACAGATGCAGCAGGGTCGGCAGATGGAGCCTGGATGAACGTCGGCCTAATTTCATAGGGATCGTATATGAGCAGATAAACGATAAAGAGTTCGTCGAGCCCAACAGGGATCTGGAATCATCGTTCTCGAAGCTCGTCATGAAAACGGTGGAGGAGATCGGCTGTCATCAGTATCTCGCCCTACATCAGACGGAATTCGAGAGATCGAGGCATAACGCCATGATCATATTGCCCTTTAACTTCAATGATCTGCCTGAGGACATCAGGGGATATAACAGGAGATGGGCAAGGGCGATCATAGAGGCATGGCGATCTATAGGGGCTGATCCGATCCCCGATCCCAAACCGCTGGGATACGGCGAGGATCAAATCCGATACTTCAGGAAATGCTGGGGGGAGCTTTACCACAGGATACCGTGCCTCACAGTTGAGGTTCAGAACAACAACCTCAGAACTCCGCCTCACATGCAGATGAGATTGATTGAGGTAGCGATCAGAGCGAGCATACAATTCCTTCTGAGCTCTAGCTCCATTGAACCTGTCTGATTCCGCTTCTTCTCGAAAGCTCATCCACTAGCTCCTGACCGGTGTATCTTCTGCGTTTGAAACGCACGTCTAAGGTGATGGTCACCATGTTGCTCTGGATGTCATCCTCTATCTCATATCCCTTCACCGTCAGATCGTGCTGTCGGCATATCTCGATGATCTCCCCCAGCAATCCCTCCTTTCGATCGGCCCTCACCTTAACGGTGGCGTACCAATCCTGGCGTATATAATTCTCCGTTTTCCTGAGCAGGAAGAGGGTTGCCAGTGCGAATATGGTTGCTTCGCAGGAGAGACGATATAGGCCGAGGCCTATCACGATTCCCAATCCGGCTGTAAACCAGATGGAAGCGGCCGTGGTCAATCCTCGTAACGCCTTTCCGGATCGGACGATCACCCCCGCCCCTAAAAAACCGATACCGGTTACGATTCCGGCGGCGATTCGCCCGGGGTCTATCCGGACCACGTTGTTGCTGGTCAAATTGGCAAATCCGGGATACAGCTTTGTGGAGGCCAGGGTGATTATGGTGGCGCCGAGGCAAACTAGAATATGGGTCCGGAACCCGGCCGCTCGACCGTGTAGTTCCCGCTCCAGGCCGACTGATCCGCCCAGAAGTATCGATAGAAGTATTCGCCCTAACATCTCATCGGTTATCAGATCAAGTAGATGTCTCATCCTTTATCATCTCCCCCAGCTTCATAGTTACAGCCTCAAGGGCATATTTGGGCTCCCCTTCCGGAAACCGATCGAGAGCGGAGATGGCGACCGATAGAAGCCTTCTGATCATCTCATGACATCGCTCTACCACGCCATAGTTTCTGGCAAGACGGATCACCCAGTGCAGATCCTCCCCGGATAGATCCCCCCGCAGCTTTTTCATGAGTTCCTTCCGATCCTCCTCGTCGCATATCTCCCTGAGATATATTATCGGGGCGGTAAACCTCCGCTGAAGCAGGTCATTATGAACCTCCTTACCGAGACTCAGATCCGTGCCTATCAGGTCTCTCACGTCATCGACTATTTGGAACGCCATCCCGAAGTGCAGGCCGTATATACGAGCGGATCTGTGCAGATGCTTCGCCCCCGATATCATCGTTCCAAGCATACAGGAGCTCTCCATAAGCGAGGCGGTCTTCATCGATATGAAATCCAGATATCTATCCAGGGTAAGATCTATTTCACCGCAGGCCCATGTCTGCATTATCTCCCCCTCACACATCCGCCTGAGGCAACGCGTGATCAGTCTCATCTGAGCTCGGGACGCGCTTTTGGCCGCCAGGTTCATCGCTCGAGCTAACAGGTAGTCGCCTTCCAAGAGCGCTATACGCGTGTTCCATCTGAAATTTACGGTCGGTTTCCCCCTCCTTATGGTTGACCCATCCACTATATCGTCATGGACGAGTGAGGCCACATGGATCAGCTCGACCGTTGCGGCGAGATCTATCATCCTGCTCTCCTCCTGCGGATCGAGCTCCCGTTGAGCCGTTCCTCTCGTCCACAGAATCAGCAACGATGGTCTCAGCCGCTTGCCGCCTTCGATAGCTCCGAGCGAGATTCGAGAGATCAGGTCGAACTCGCTACGTACCGTTTCCTTCAATCTTTCATCCACCCTCTTGAGATCATCAAGGATAAGGTTAATCATCCCTCTGCCCCGTCCTTTCCGTTGAATTGTATTATCCCATATCGATTCGAGTTTTTCAATATGTCGGGGCCGCCTCGGTTTCCGGGGTGTAGGAAATCCCCTTGATACCATCCTGAAAGCGTAGTATAATTTGGATGCCGTGATTAACTTGAGAAAAGGAGGATATGCCATGGCGAAGTTAGGCTACGATGATACCCCGTTTTTGCCCGGATCGAAATATCGGGTACATGATTCCAACCGTCCTCAACCTCGCATCGTCACGCCGGGCGAGAAGTTGGGCGATCCGCCCTCTGATGCCATCATCCTCTTCGATGGCACCGATCTATCCAACTGGGTAAGCAGCAGGGACGGCGGACCGGCTCGGTGGAAGGTTGAAAACGGATATATGGAGGTCGTCGCCGGCACGGGCGATATCCAGACGAAGGAGCATTTCGGCGACTGTCAGCTGCACATCGAGTGGATGGCCCCGGCGGAAGTCAAGGGCGAGGGACAAGGGCGAGGCAACAGCGGCGTGTTCATGATGGGGCTTTATGAGATACAGGTTCTGGACTGCTATGAGAACCCCACCTATGCCGATGGCACTACAGCCGCTATCTACGGTCAGTTTCCACCTCTGGTGAACGCTTGCCGCAGACCGGGCCAATGGCAGACGTATGACATCATCTGGGAAGCGCCTTGCTTTGAGGGCGACAAGCTGATACGCCCGGCATACGTGACCGTTTTACATAACGGCATTGTCGTCCATAATCATGTTGAGCTTCTTGGCCCGACGGGGCATAGGACCTTACCGCAGTATAGACCTCACCCGCCCGTCGGACCGCTCAGACTCCAAGATCACGGCAACCCCGTGCGGTTTCGAAACATCTGGTATCGTGTGCTGAAAGGCTACGACGAGGGATGAGCTGGGATATCAAACCGGCTCGATCTCGAGCGCATCGCCCTCGATGGTGAGCTCGATCACCGTGGCGATCGAATCACGATCGACCTCGGCCATTTGAACCATGATGCCCTCGTCAGTTTGCCGAACATCCGCTTCACCGGCCGTTCGAGTCCGGGCGGAGATGATCTCGCGATCGATCGGCGGCAGATACAACGGTTCTTCATCCGGCCATTCCATGATGAAGAGGTATATCCTGTCGCCTTTACACGTCGAGACACCCCACCCTCCGGGCTTGAACGGTCCACCTCGTGTGCCGTAGACTCCATCGCCGTATCGCTTGAGCCAATCCCCCATCTCCCTAAGCCGCTGTGCCTGACGCGGTTCTATGCGGCCGTCGGGCATTGGGCCCACGTTGAACAGGAAGTTGCCGTCGCCTCCGACCACGTGTAACAGCGTTCGGATGCACTGCTCCAGCGATTTTATCTCGTCGTTCGGCTTCCAGGACCACTGCCGACCGAGGGTCATGCAGGTTTCCCAGGGCCTTTCCCTATTGAACTCGCCGACTTTCTGTTCAGGCGTTACGAAGTCACCGTATCCGCAGCCGATCCGATTGTTGATCAGCAGGTCCGGTTGAATACCCTTTAGATAACGGTATAGCTCTCTCGCATAATCGGGTTCCTTCCACCCTCCATCGAACCAGAGCACCCCCAAAGGGCCGTATTTATCGATAAGCTCTCGAGTCTGGTTTTTCACGTACTCGAAATACCGCGGCATGTTGGGATTGGGCTTCTCAGTGCGTCCTCCCGGACTGCCCTTCGGATAATCCGGATGCCACCAATCTGGGATCGAATAGTAAACGCAGAACATCACACCCTGGCGCCTGCACGCCTCACTCAGCTCTGCAAGCACATCGCGGCCAAAGGGCGTGGCCATGATATTATAATCGGTATATCTGGAATCCCAAAGGCAGAAACCGTCATGATGTTTGGAGGTGATCACCAGATATTTCATCCCGGCCGTTTTAGCCAGTGAAACCCACTCATCCGCGTTGAATCGGGTGGGATTGAATTGTTTATACAGTTGGTCATACTCCTCCTGGGGCACCTGAGCGCCGCGGGACCATCCGATCTCAGTGCCCTTAAGGCTGACCGGTCCCCAGTGGATGAACATACCGAAGCGCATCTGGCGCCATCTGTCCAATGATTCGGCTGACGTATCCATCGTAATCTCCCTTCGATTAACCCCCGAGTTTCTCCCAAGGATACATGTCTATGATCGTCGATCTCATATAGTTGCCCTTCGAGATGGCCTTCCGCAGACCTTGGGCACATCGTGGTATCGATAGACGCCCGACCATTTGAAGGCCACATCCAGCGTTCCGGTCGCCTCATCGTATCTCACGGGCATGGGATGCCTCCTCGGTCGAGACGAGCACCCCGAGCTGAATCGGCCTAACAGGCGGACGGAAGGTTGAAGGGAGGATATCCTTTATCGGTTGCCCTGTTTCCCTAGCCAGTATCTGAGCGATCAATCTGCGGCAGGTTTTCCCCTGACATAGACCCATTCCCGCCCTTGTCCTCCTCTTTATCTCATCGATCGTCCTAGCACCCTCTTTGATCGCCTCCAGGATCTCGCTTAACGACACCTCCTCGCACCTACAGATGAGCAGATCCCTTCCGGTCATCAGCATGCCTCCGAGTCGTTTTGGTTAGGAGCGGAAGGAATCAACCATGAAGGCGGGCAAGGGGCGCCGAAGCGCCCCCTTCGTTTTTTACGCCACGCCTAGAAGCTCTTTGGCTTTGTCCACGGCGCTGGCGGCATCTCTAGCGTATCCATCAGCGCCTATCTCGTCGGCATAAGCCTGTGTGACGGGTGCTCCACCTATCAGGATCTTCACTTTATCCCTCAGCCCTGCCTCCTTAAGTGCATCGATCGTAACCTTCATCGAGGGCATGGTGGTGGTCAGCAAGGCGGACATGGCAACTATCTGAACCTCCTGGTCGGAGACGGCCTGGATGAACTTCTCGGGTCCGACATCTATCCCGAGGTCTATCACCTGGAACCCACCGCCTTCAAGCATCATGGCGACGAGGTTCTTACCGATATCATGGAGATCGCCCTTAACCGTTCCGATGGCGACCTTACCGACAGGCTCGACCCCTGACTCCGAAAGCAGAGGTCTGAGGATCTCTATAGCGGACTTCATGGCTCTGGCAGCGATGAGGACCTCGGGGACGTAGAACTCGTTGTTTTTGAATTTCTCGCCTACAACCGACATCCCCTTGATCAGCCCCTTGTTGAGGACCTCGGCCGGGGAGAGCCCTTCATCCAGAGCCTGCTTTGTTATCTGCTCTGCCTCTTCCTTTCTGCCGTTTATGATCGCCTCGGCCAAGGCGTTCAGATCGGCCATTATTTGCCTCCTCCTTTAGAGTTTATCGAGAAGCTGGGCAAGCCTATCTTTAACTATATCCTTCTTCTCCTTCTGATATGCTTCGTATAGCTTATACTCGCCATCGTTATCGATCCCCTTTGCGACTTCGGGGGTTTCGAGGATCTCGACGATCCTCAGTCTCACATCCCACTCCTTTTCCTTTGGCAGCATATCGATAAGTTCGCCGGCTATTGAAGGGCCATATCCCTTCAGGGCCTCAGCGGCGGCATTCTGAACGTCATCTGATAGATCGGATGAAAGGATCTTTATCAGCTTGTCCTTAAGGGATTTCGGCGGTTTCCTGTCAAGCATCTTGATGATGTTAGCCCTGACGACGGGATCTTCGTCGTTCAGTTTCCTGGCAACCACCTTTTCGGGAACGTGATTGATCAGGGAAAGGGCATGAGAGGCGATTCTCCTCACCTCGACGTGCGGATCATCCAGAGCTTTAAGTATCTGATCGGCATACTCCTTCTTTCCCATCCTGTACAGGGCGATGACGGACTCTATCTTAACCACGGGATCGGTTGCGGTGGCGCATTTCTCAAGCGTCGACGAGGCGTTCGAATCCCCTATCTCGCCGAGCACCTCCACGAGGTCCCTCTCAGCATCGGGAGGAAGGTCAGATCTGTTCAAAGCCGCGCATAAAGCGTTAGATGCGGGATTGCCTATCCTGACGAGAGCCTCCTTTAAGAACGGCATCAGGTCGGGATACCTGGATCTGTTGTGGCCATCCGTCAGAAAATCGATTATCGGCTCAATTGACAGATCACCATACTCCACAAGCAGATCGATCGCATCGGTCATCAATCTGTTTCGACCTGAGGCCACCTTCAACAGCGCCTTCATCCCGTCTTCGCCCATAGACCGGAGCTTCTCGAAGGTTTCCTTCTCCTTCCTCTCGAACTCCTGCACCTTACCTGCCACCTTCGCTGCGGAGGTATCCTTAGCCCTTCGATACGCTATCACGAGGTAGGCATAGACGAGAGGGTTGTTCGGCTCCTCCTTCTGCGCCTTTTCGAGATAATCGATCGATTGGAACGCTTTCCCGCCGATCAACATATCACTGCCGTATTCGAAGTTGGTCACTTTCCTGCCCCTTTGACGTTCACATCCGACCGCAAACACTGCCAGCAGGATTGTGATGATAATCGACACAGCTACATATCTCCTCGTCATCGCTATCCCCTTGAAAGCTTGTTGCTTTATCCCTTAGAGATTGATTTTAGTTTACTAGATATGTGAAGCGATGTCAAGAACTGAATCGATCATCGATATATTCACCGGACACCCTTCAATCCTCCCCATAGGACAGCGAGTTTATCCTTAGACGACACGTCCAGTTTGAGCTCATTCGGCTGGGGGGCACGGGAGTAGATCCGAAATTCATCCATAGCGCCGACGAAATAATCCCCTGCCAAGCCGAAAGCGGTGTCGCCGGGGCTCATGTTCCCTATCGCCCCCGACTGCCCGTGAGACCCTAATTCATCCCATTTCGTCTTATCTTCCCCCACGAGCTTCCCATCGAGCCAGAGCGACATCTTCCCGTGGTCGTAGATCGCCGCCAATTCATGCCAGTCCCTTGTGTCGTCGAACGGCACGGATATGATCACCGGTGGCGGATGATTCGCGTCGCAGCAGACGGTGGCGAACTCAAGCTTCCCGTCCATTATCCTGACACAGAAACCGGTCCAAGCGCCTCCCTCGTCATATATGACATGTTGTCCTTTCACCTCATCGGCCTTAAAGAAGCATCGGATTGAGAGAGCCGGGTCCGGGGCTTTCATGATGGGAAAGGTCATATCGATCGCCGTCGCCCCATCAAATTGCCATGCCCTTTCCTCGACACCATCTATCAGCTTCGGCTTGCCCTTGACGGTGCCATCACGACCGTTACCGGATTTATCCTTCGCCTCCAGCGTCTCGAAGTCATAATACACATCCAATCCCTTCTCCTGAGCCAAAGCCGGAAGCGATATAACGAGGGAGAGGATCAAACTCGCAATCCCCCTGCCTTTTAGCACCTAAATCACCCCCCTATTTCGGTGAGATGCTGAAATAGCGGATGTGCGATTACGCTCCTCTCCTATGATCTTACCGCACATCTCAAGCACATCGCCCGCGATCAATCCCCTCTGGGAGACCTTCCCTTCCGACAGAAGTCTATCGGCGGCGAGACCGTGATAGAAGACCGCCACTAAAGCGGCGTCGGTAGGGCTTATGCCTTGGGCGATCAAGCCGGATATCAATCCCGTCAGCACATCCCCCATACCTGCTGTCGCCATTCCTGAGTTCCCTGTCGAATTGATGTAAACCCTTCCATCGGGCGAGGCGATAACGGTAGGAGCTCCTTTCAGTGTGAGCGTCAGACCATATTTAACGGCGAAGCTCCTGGCACTTTCCACCCTATCGCTCTCTATCTCCCGAACCGACTTCCCTGTGAGACGGCTCATCTCACCCGGATGGGGAGTCAAGACGACATCAGGTCCGAGCCTTTTCAGCGTTTCGGGGAACTGAGCTATTGCGTTGAGGCCATCGGCGTCGATTACCATGGGTTTGTCCGACTCGAAGCAGAGCTTGCACACCAGTTCGGCGGTTTCCCGGTCCCTCGACAGCCCTGGTCCAACAGCCAGGACGGTTGCCCTCGGCATGAAATCCAGAATCTCATCCATGGCTTTAACTGAAAGCGTTCTATTTGGGGTTTCGGGCAGGGGAAGGGTCATAACCTCGGTGAGTTTAACCTCCATGACCTCGTTAAGGCTCTGCGGTATACCCAGAGTCACCATCCCGGCTCCGACCCGAAGGGCAGCCATCGAGGTCAAAGCCGCAGCCCCCGTCAACCCAACCGATCCGGCTATCACCAAAACATGCCCGAAGGTGCCTTTATGGCCGCTCGGGGATCTGCGGGGTAAAAGGGAGAGAGCCATCTCCTCGGTGATCAGCTCGGTTTTGACGTTCTGCGATTCAATCGCCATTTTCGGGAAACCGATATCAGCAACCCTCACCTCACCGCAGTAATCTGCCCCCGGATACAGCAGAAGCCCCCTTTTGGGAAGCGCCATCGTAACGGTGAAGTCGGCCCGCACACACGGACCTTCCACCGCTCCCGTGTCTGCGTTTAGGCCGGAGGGCAGATCCACCGCCACTCTGACGGCACGGAGTCGGTTCATCCGTTCCACAACCTCACCTGTCAATCCCCTGATAGCCCCTTTAAGCCCCGTGCCGAAGATAGCGTCCACCACGATATCGATCTCGTCCATATCCCCCCAGATCTCGTCGAGTTTCTCCGGCGAGTCGATCGTTTCGATCGGCACCCCTACCTTGCGAGCGATTTCCAAATTTAACCCGGCGTTTCCCGAGAAGGATTCCGGGGGAGCCAGAAGGTAAACGGAGACCCTGTAGCCGTGATCGTGCAGGTACCTGGCGACGACGAGGCCATCTCCGCCGTTGTTGCCCTTACCGACGAAGATAGCCACCTTGAAACCCCCCGGTGGGAAACCCTCCGTAAGCTCGCGGATCAGGTTGAAGACGGACATCCCGGCGTTCTCCATCAGCACGGCGCCCAGTATGCCTATTTCCTCTATAACCCTTCTGTCTATCTCTCTCATCTCCTGAGCGGTCACGACCTTCATCTTTCCCCTCCGGATCTACCTGTTGACCAATATCACCCCTCCGGAGCCCACGGCCCAGACGGTTCCATCTTTTGAGATGCAAACCCCGCGGAGATCATTTTGCACAACAGCGGGCTCCGTGAGCCATGTCACGCCCCCGTCGATGGTGTGGAGTATAGTGCCTTTATCGCCCACAGCCCATCCCTCTTTGGCGTTTTTGAAGGCCACATCGTAGAGGTTGACCTTCGTGCCGCTGACCTGATCGTTCCAGGAACTTCCGCCGTCCGCGGTGTGAAGGATGGCGCCGTTGACCCCCACGGCCCAACCCGTATTCTGATCGACGAAGAACATCCCTCTGATCTGATCGCCGATGAAGGTCGGTTTCCAGTTGGCTCCGGCATCCGTCGTCTTGATTATGACGCTCTGTCCGGCCGCCCACCCGACCGTGGGGGAGATGAAGAAGGTCGCGTAGAGGTTGTTGAAAACCATCATCGATGTTCTGGAGACCCAGGTTTGACCTCCGTCCTCCGTGTATAGGATCTTTCCCACCTCGCCGACAGTACAACCGTTTTGTGGGGTCGGGAAATGGATACTATAGAGGCCCAGTCCGAGTATGGTTCCGTCCGCCTTTATCCTTCGCGTCCTTCTGCCGAACTCATCCCTGGGGTTATTGACGCTGCTCCAGGTTTCCCCTCCATCTTTGGTCTCGATGAGCGTTCCGTTGCTGCCGACGGCCCATCCCTTTTTCCCATCGACGAAGAATATGTCGAACAGATCGAAGGCCGTGTTGCTGGACTGTGATTTCCAGGTTTTCCCTCCATCGGATGTGTGGTATATGGATCCGGCCACGCCGGCAGCCCATCCCTCCTTGTCGTTGACGAAACAGATCGATGTCAGATCGCTGCTGGAGGAGACGACATCCCAGGTTTTACCGCCATCGAGGCTATGGAGCAGGGTGCCGTTAACGCCGCCCGCCCAGGCCTCGGTCTCGCTTACGAACTGAACCGCCGTTAATCTGTTGAAGGTGGGCCTGGGTTTCAATGGGGTCCATGTCTCGCCTCCATCATCCGTTCTGAGTATCACGCCGAACTCCGCGACGGCAAGTCCGAGATCCGGATTGATAAAGTGTACATCCCATATCGGTTCGGGCATTCCGTTCGTATTTGGCACGTGGCTTTCCTGCTCCTTCCAGGTTTTACCGTCGTTCATGCGGACTATGGCGCCGTTTCCCCCCACCGCCCATCCGGTGGTTCCGTTCAGGATGAACATCCCGTCAAGGGGCGACGCGGTGGGTGAGGGACGGAACTTCCACGTTTTGCCGCCATCCGTCGTTTGAAGTATCGTCCCGCCGGCGCCGACCGCCCAACCTGTTGTGGGAGATACGAACTGTATATTCGTCAACTCGTAGTTCGTGCCCGTCTCCTGTTTCTCCCACGATTTGCCGCCGTTCGATGTATGCATTATGGTACCGCCATCGCCACATATCCAGCCGTTTTCCTCGTCGACGAACCAAACCCCTGAAAGGGTGGTTACAGTTCCACTGCTCATCGGAAGCCATGTCCTGCCGCCGTCCGTCGTGTAGACCATATATCCGTTTTCACCTACTATCCACCCTCTATTCCGATCGATGAAATGTATATCATGCAGTTCTTTATTCGTGGCTATTTTGGAGGAACTCCAGGTTTTCCCTCCATCGGTCGTATACCTCACCTCACCTTGGGCGAGGAGGATCCAGCCGTGAGTTTGGTCGATGAACTGGATATCGGCCACATCACCCTGCATTCCGCTCTCCCTAGCCACGCTCCACTTGGCCTGGGCATTCGCTATGAGAAGCGTTGCCGCGAGCATAACGGTCAATCCCAAAGCTATCCCTCTCCTCATCTGATCAAACCTCCCTAAGATTCAAATTTTAATTCCCTCCTCAACTCAAGCTTACCACAAACTTCCCGATCGGTCAAGAGGATCTGATTTGGAAGAACGGGAAGTTGCTTAAATGGAGGAGATCAGGTAAAATAAAGTTGAGGCGATTCCGGCGAGAAGAGGTCTGAAAGCGGGATGGATGGTAGAAGACCAAAAGGTATAGGATTGCTTTCCGGCGGTCTGGATAGCATATTGGCCTTCAAGGTGCTGCAGGAGCAGGATATAGACCTGATAGCCGTTACCTTCGTGACCCCTTTTTTCGGTCCTGAAAAGGCGGTTCGCGCCGCTGAAAAGCTCGGCGTTCCTATCAAGGTAATGGACATAACGGAGGAACATCTGGAGATCGTTAAGGCCCCCAAATATGGCTATGGCAGTCAGATGAATCCTTGTATAGATTGTCACGGCTTGATGTTCCGAATCGCTGGGGGAATAATGGAGGAGGAAGGGGCGGATTTTCTCTTCTCCGGTGAGGTGCTCAACGAGAGGCCGATGTCCCAAAACAGGGGAGCCCTAAGGGCTGTGGAGAAGCTCTCCGGATACGAGGGGTATATCCTCCGCCCACTCAGCGCTAAGCTCTTGCCTGAGACCATACCGGAGCGGGAGGGAAAGGTGAACAGGGAGATGTTGCTCGATCTACACGGCAGATCACGCAGAAGACAGATGGAGCTGGCGGAAAAATATGGGATAGAGGAATATCCATCACCGGCGGGGGGGTGTAGGCTCACTGAGCCGGGATTTTCAGCTAGGATGAGAGATCTGATCCAAAACGAGGATGAGCTGAGGGTGAGGGACATTGAGCTTCTGAAGGTGGGAAGACATTTCAGGATAGCCCACGGGATTAAGGCGATTGTGGGGAGAAACAAAACTGAAAATCAGAGGCTCCTCCAGATGGCCGAAAGGTCGCAAGACGTGATCATCTATGTATCGGGCTTCAAGGGTCCCCTAACCCTCGTGCCCCGAGGGCTGAAAGCGGATAGAAAACACTTGGTAACAGCCGCCCGAATATGTATTCGTTACAGCGATGCACCGCCCTCAGAGGAGGTGGAGGTGATTCTAAGCCGAATCGGGGGAAAGGAGACGATGAAAGCCCGATCGGCTGACGAGGAGCTTCTCTCTTCCTTAAGGATAGCTCCTAACTGATATCACAGGCATCGAGCAGTTCTGGGACATATCTCTCCCATCCCATCGCCATTATATGTATCCCCTGACACATCGGCTTCAGCTCTCTGATGAGCTGGGCCATGAGCTCGATGCTCTTTTTGGCCCTCTCCTTTCTCGGCACCTCCGCCAGGGATTTGATTATGGAATCCGGCACGAAAACCCCTGGTACGTTCTCGTTCATATATCTGGCCATGGCAGGGGACTTTATGATAACGATCCCCGCTAGCACCGGAACGTTGAACTTAGAGGCCTGATCCATGAATCTCTCGAACGTTTTAGGGTCATAGACTGCCTGTGTCTGGAAGAACTGGGCCCCGGCCTCTATCTTCTTTTCCATCTTTATGATCTGAGGCTCAAGCGGATCGGCTCCGGGCGTGACGGTTGCTCCCGGGAATATATCACTTGGCGCTCCGTCCAGCTCTTCACCTGCCAAGTCTCTGCCCTCCTTTAGAGAGGAGATAGCCATGAGAAGGCTGACCGAATCCAGATCGAAGACGGGCTTAGATTGTGGATGATCGCCGAGCGTGGTATGATCTCCCGTAAGCGCTAGGACGTTCCGAATGCCGAGCACATACGCGCTGAGGATATCGGATTGAAGCGCCAATCGGTTCCTATCACGGCACGTCACCTGGAAGATCGGCTCATAACCTTCTTGGACCAACTTCGCGCACAGCCCCAGCGATCCCAGACGCATCACGGAGCTCTGGTTGTCGGTGACGTTGACGGCGACGACGCGACCCTTCAGATACGAAGCCTCCTTCAAAGCGGTCTCCAGATTCACCCCCTTAGGAGGGCCGATCTCCCCTGTGACCACGAATTTCCCCCGTTGCAAGCTCTCCTGTAACCTAGTCATCGTCAACCTCCTCCCTTGTTATCCTATCCAGTTGGGAGCCTCAAAGATCTCGGCCTTTTCAAGCGCCCATCGGGTTGTCACCCTCTGAGGACCGGGGACGTCAAGTTTCCTGTAATCCCTCAGAGGCGGAATCTCTCTTAGGTTATCCAACCTTCCCAGTTCCCTTAGCCTGTATATGAGATACCAGCCACAATCCCTCTCCGGTTCCACCTCACACTTTCCATCACGTTGCCCACCACACATCCCGTTGAGCAGGCTCTTGGAGCAGGCCGTAATAGGACATATCCCACCGGTTAAATGCAGGACACAGTCCCCGCATCCGGCACATCTCTCCTCGGAGGGCCATAATCCCTGCATCCCTTGGCTTGAAAGGGTATTGTTGGCAGGGATCACAGGCAGGTCGATTATCTTACCGACCGCCTGAACTCCGATACCGCACGATATGACCAGGATCGCCTGGGCCTCCTTCAACTGAGGGAGGTGATACTGGAGCTGTGTTCCGACGAGCGCCTTGTTACAGAGGAAGTCTATCTCGGCGCTTCCGGTTATATCCTTCCCCCCTGGCCGAGCTCATCGGCAAGCTCTTTTATCCTTTCCTCCCCCCGCTCTTACATCCAACCGGACATCCTCCACAGGCGAGGATGAAAAGCTTTTGAAAGTCGGAGATCGATTCCTTTATCTCCTCAATCGGCTTCGGTTGAGAGATTATCATCCTTGCCCCTCCTTAATCGATTTTTCAGACGCTCGTAGAAGCGGTGAGCGGGCGGTCCCGCTTAATCTCATCCAATACCCTTTCCACCAGCTCAGGCAATTTCTCCCTCATAATGGACGAAAGCTCCATCGAAAGTTCTATCCTCTCCGGCTCAATGCCGATGAAAACTATCTCCTCAGGGATCCGATGGGTCAACCGTTCCAGCATCAACGCCTCCATTACGCCAACGTCATGGAGTGAGAGGGTTATCTCCGAGATCATCTCCTCAAGCTCCCCGAACTCAAACCGGTAGATCGTTCCGGGCGGCTCACCTCCCAGCACGGCATCCACGATGATCAATTTGTCGAAATCGATCAGATCGTCCACCAGGACATGAAAGGCGGTGCCGCCGTCGAAGAGTTCGACTCCCTCCGGCAGCCTCTCCTTTCGGAGTTCCTCCACCACTTTGACTCCGATCCCCTCATCACCCATCAGGATGTTTCCCACGCCGACGACGGCTATCCTTCTCATCGGTCTCAGGCGACCCTCACCACAGCCAATTTTTTACCCCTGGCATTCAAGGTATGGACAGCGCAGGCGAGACAAGGATCAAAGGATCGAACGATACGCACCAGCTCATAGGGATTCTCCGGATCTCTGACTTTCGTTCCCATAAGCGCCTGTTCCATCGGGCCGGGTTGATCCAGATGATCTCTGGGCGAGGCGTTCCAAGTAGTGGGAACCACGAGCTGGTAGCTTTCGATTTTACCCTCCTTGATCCTGATCCAGTGTCCCAACGCTCCTCTTGGAGCACCCACGATCCCCATCCCTTCGGCCTCCTGCGGCACCTCATATGGGGCGCAGACCGGATCATCGGGCTTGAGCTGTAAAACCCATTCAGCCATACTATCGGCCACGAGTTTGGCCTCGAGGGCTCTGGCGGCATGTCTGCCCAGCGTTGAGTTCAAAGCGACCGGTTCAGCCTTGAGCTCGTCCAGTAGATCATCCATCATCCTCTTGACCTGTTTCCTCCCGGCATGGTATGAAACCAACATTCTGGCCAGAGGACCCACCTCGTATACCTTTCCCTCGTATCTTGGGGCCTTCAACCAGCTATACCCCTCATCCTTTCCCCTATTGGGCTTGGTCTCCTCCTCGGACGGATGAGCAGCACCTCTCCATTCGAACCAAGAGTATTTGACGCTTTCGGTGATCGAGCTGACGTCAAGCTTCTTCAGATCTTCCATCCCCTCCAGCGCTCCCTGAGCATGGAGCCTTTTTCTCGTGACATAGTCCGGATTTTCATCCTCCAGGTCGAAAACGCCGTATGAGAGATAGTTTCCGGGACCGTTCCCTATCCGGAGATAATCGGGATAGGTCTTTGCGACGGCGATTATATCCGGGATGTAGATGGAGTCTATGAAATCACGGATCCTATTCAGCCTCCAGAGGAATCCGGCGATCTTATCCACACTGGGATGCTCCGTAACTCCGCCTGGGACTATGGCGGCGTTATGGGGCATCTTACCCCCGAAGACCGAGAGCATCTCCTGGGCCAGTCGTCGCATTTCCAGCGCGATCAGATAATGTCGGACAAGCTCCTGGTTCGTCTTCCCCTCGAACCGGTAATCTCCCTCGTATCTGGGCACGAAGGGAGATAGCTCCCCCCTCAAGACGAACTCCTTAACTGATCTCATCTCCGGGTCTTCGCCCTCGTAATCGGCCATGGCGGTCACATCCACGTAATCCAAGGCGGCAAGGTGATAGAAGTGGAGGATATGGGATTGGAGATAGTTGGAGCCGAAAATCAAATTGCGGATGATCCTGCCGTTAGGAGGGACCTTGTCAGCTATGCCGAAGGCGCTGTCCAGATTCAGAGCGGAGGCCATGGCATGAGCGGTTGGGCAAACCCCACAGACCCGCTGGGTGATCCTCTGAGCATCCCTCGGTTCCCTCCCTTTGAGGAAGATCTCGAATCCTCTGAAGAGAGTTCCGGAACATCTGGCCTCCTTCACCACCCCGCCCTCCACGATCGCCTCTACCCTCAGATGACCCTCAATCCTGGTAACGGGGTCGATCGTTATCTTAGCGCTCATCTTTGCTCCTCCATTTCAAGCTTTGGGAAGGTTAACGGACGCTGATTTTAAACCTTTCGAGAGCGGTTTCATCCAGCTTTTTAAACATAGGTTGGAGTTTATCCGGGAAACCCGGCTCCACGCAGCCTATACATGGCGAGCCAGCACCCACGCACCAGTTAACACCGTTGTTCCACAATCTCAGCGGGCAATCGGCGTAAGTGACGGGTCCTTTACATCCCAACTCATACAGGCATCCCGGCTCGCCGGTATGCCTTGCAAACTGGCCGGAATCGAAATAAGCCCTGCGCGGACAATTGTCGTGGATCAGCTTGCCGTAAAAGGCTTTGGGTCGGAGAGCTCCGTCCAGATCGTCCGGCGACGGCAGACCGTTGAGAAGCACCATCGCTATCGTGCCCACTAACCAATCGGGATGGGGTGGACAACCCGGGACGTTGATCACCGGCTTTGAGATACCCTCCTCCTCCAATACCTCCTTTACCGATTTAGCTTCCGACGGATTAGGCGATCCTGAAGGTATTCCGCCGAAAGAGGCACAGGTTCCCACGCTAATGATGGCCAAAGCGGATCTAGCGAGCTCGCTCACCGCTTCCCTTACGGTCAGCTCTTCACCTTCCAGCTCACCGATAGTGCAGTAAAGTCCGTCCTCAGCCGTAGGTATCGCTCCCTCCACAAGCAGCAGATACTCCTCGGCCCTTTGAGCGGCTGTATCTCTGACCACCTTCAATGCCGGCTCACCCTGACCTGCCATAATCGTGGCGTGAAACCGCAGGTTAACGTGTTTTCCCGGAATTACAGGGTCGATCAGGAGGTTTTTAATCGAGGGACTCACGGCGTTAAGGAGGGATATCGAACAACCTGAGCAGCTTGCTCCGGCTATCCAGACGGCAGGACATTCGACAACTTTCGAAGACACCATCTTCCCCCTCTCTGGTGGGATATATGTTCGAGTTTAAGCATAACAGAAGGGGGAGAAACTGTCAAGTTGAGAGGAAAGCTCCCAGACAGGTGATTGACGGCGATCGATGGGTGTGGTATAAAGGTGCTGCACGACGATTTGCAGCTTCTCCATAGGAGGGGGAAATGGCGAAACCGATCAAAATAGGCGTAATAGGCGCCGGCAGCGCCGTGTTCTCCCTGACGTTGGTCCGTGATCTCTGTCTCGCGGAGGATCTCTATGGAAGCACTGTAACGCTGATGGATATAGATGAGGAGAGGTTAAACAGCATACACAGGTTAGCCACAAGATATGTGGACGAGCTGAAGGTCGACCTGAAGTTCGAGAGAACCACCACCAGGGAAACGGCGTTGAAGGAGGCCGACTTCGTAATTAACACCGCTCTTGTCGGCGGACACACCCAGTATGAGGCCATGAGAGCAATCGGCGAGAAACATGGGTATTACAGGGGCGGGCCTGGGTTAAACTACAGTCAACTCCGTTTCATGCTAAGTGTAGCCAAAGATATGGAGAGATTCTGCCCTGACGCCTGGCTCATCCAGTCATCTAACCCTGTCTTCGAGGGATGTACGCTCATGACCAGGGAGACGGACATAAAGGTGGTTGGGCTCTGTCACGGACATTATGGATATCGCGAGATCGCCAGGGTCTTGGGTCTCGATCTGAAATATGTCGAGTGTGAGGCTGTAGGCTTTAACCACGTCATCTTCATGACCCATTTCCTCTACAAAGGTGAAGACGCATATCCGCTTCTGGATAGGTGGATAGAAGAGGAGGCAGAGGAGTATTGGCGCACCCATAAGTTGGGGCGCAACGCTCAGCTCTCCCCCGCGGCCGTACACCAATATAAGATGGTCGGACTGTTCCCGATAGGCGATACCCCTAGAACGGGCGGCTGGTGGTATCATATAGATCTGGAGACCAAGAAAAGATGGTATGGCGAGATAGGAGGGTTCGACTCGGAAATCGGATGGCAGGGGTATCTGGACGGACTTGCCAAACGGGTGGAACACATCATGAAGGTGGCGAACGACACCTCCATCTCAGTCACCGAGGAGTTCCCGCCCCGTCACAGCGGAGAACAACATCTGGGCATAATCGAGGCTTTGGTTCTCAATAAGGAGGGGAGATATCAGGTCAACATCCCCAACAACGGCTTGATCGATGACATCCCCGACGATGTCGTGGTGGAGGTGCCAGCGATCGTGAACAAGACGGGCATTCGAGGCATACGAGTGGGCAAGCTGCCGAGGAATCTGCTCCTACAGGTCTTGTGGCCGAGGATGCTCGAGATGGAGAGGGAGGTCGAGCTGGCCCTCTCAAGCGATAAGAGGTTGTTTTTGAGGATGGTATTGGATGACCACAGGACCCGGTCCCTTGAACAGGCTGAGTCCTATATAGAGGAGGTGCTGTCGTTCAACAGTGAGATGGGGGAGAATATAAGGGATAATCGGAGGTGAGAAAGATGGTGATAAGGTTCAAGGACCTACAGCTTAAGGAAGGTGGAACGGTCGGACATTATCCCATACAGGGGTATCAGAAGACCTTTAAGCATTTCGCCTATCGTGTGGTGACCCCCGATAAACCCTTCGGTCCCCACTCGCATAAGGGCGATGAGCTCTGGTTTATACTCAAGGGCAAGGCGAAGGTTAATATCGGCGGCGAGATATTTGATGTCGAGGAGAACGATCTGATAGTCTGCCCTGAGGGCGTCAGCCACGGCATGACATCTGACGGCGAGGTACACTGGCTATGCATAGGATGATCAAAATGAAGGGCGAGCGTCCGCTCGCCCTAGGATCTCCTACGCCCTCGCCACCAGATCGCTGCAGCCGGGGGCATCCGCCTGTCTTTTAGCTAAATCCACAAGCCACTCCGGGAAACTTCCCCCGGCGTCCTCCACGGCCATAGCAAACAGATCGTTCACAACATCCGGGTAACCGTCGGCGACGTTCTCCGAAAACGGATCATCCCTTTTCAGATCGTAAAGCAACACGCCGGTGCCGTCCACCTTGCAGTTCAACCACCACCTCTCATTGATCACCGTAACGGCCGATCCCCATGCGACCGTCACGTGATCCCGCTTCCCAGGCTTTCCTGATATGGCGTCGTCGAGGAAGGAGATCCCATCTATCTTCTGAGGCGGCTCCACGCCGGCGGCCTCCAGGATGACGGCGGTGATGTCGTGATGCTGGACGAATATATCGCTTCTCTTACCGACGTGCTCGCCTTTTGGGAACCTGATCATGAGCGGGATATCATAGACCTCAGGGGCGGATGGATATCCCCGCTTGCCCATGTAGTTCCGATCGCCTATCGAGTGGCCGTGGTCGGAGGTGAAGATGATCATCGTGTCGTTAAGCAGGCCGAGCGTTTTCACCGTTTCCATGAAATACCCGAACCATCTGTCACACATGGTCACCTCTCCGCAGTAGTTCGCCTGCGTGCGTTTCAAGAGCTCCTCCGGCAGATCGCTCACATCCCCATACCTGGAGATGACCTGCTCTCTGGTTTCCTCTTTGAGGTACATCTTTCGATAATACGGCGGCACTAGCCACGGCTCGTGGGGATCAAACGACTCGACGGTCAGGAAGAACTTATCGGCGTCCTGGTTCTGCTCAAGCCACAGGGCGGCTTCCTTCAGAACTCTGGGAGCGAAATAATCCTCCTCCTTCGTCCGATCATGTATGTTCATGATGCACTGCTGGATGAACTCGATCCTCCCCTGTCCCCTGCCTCGCATCTCCTTCGGAAGCCAGTAGTCGATCTCCTCATCCGTCAACCTCGGACCGGAGCGATAAGGGTCTTTCTCCTGCCCGCGCAGGAAGGTCCACTGGTCGAACCCACGCCAATAGTTCTTTGACGGCTTGAACATGTGATAGACATCGGCGATCAGGGCGGTGCGATATCCGGCCCCTTTGAGTATCTCAGCCAGCGTCCACTGATCCTCCGGTATCGGCCCCCACCCCGGCGCGCCGACGAAATCTCCTTTCAGGCGAAAATCGGCGTTATGGAAGGGATAGACCCTGTTTCCCGTATATATCGCCCTGCGGGCCGGAAGGGTAGGGAGGGATTCGGGATAGGCCCGCATCATCATCAGCGACTCCTGCGCGAAGGAGTCGAAATAGGGGGTGTGGATCTTCCACCATGGAGGAGATCCATACGCGCCGACACAATCCTTACGCAGTGAATCGAAGATCACCAGGATGATGTTCACCTTGCCACCTCTCAACGGGGGATTGTTTGAGGATATGATACTACAGAGCAACCGGGATTTCAATTCTCCCTTCCTCATATGGTATAATCCTGTCTGATCGTTCACAGGCGGTGGATGTGATGAAGTTATTGATCCTCAGCGACGGCAAACCTGGACATCTGAATCAGTCCCTCGGCATAGCGGAGAGGATGGCCGAGATGACCGATGTGGAGTATGTCCTCGTGGAGATCAGGCATAAAAACAAGCTGAGAGACGATCTCCTGAGGGTTTTGATGAGATTTCTGGGATGGGCTCCGATACCTCATCCGCTTGTCCGATCGCTTCTGATCTGGAGTCTGACGCCCGAAAGCGCCGCCGAGATCCCAGTAAACGAGGAATTCGACGTGATCCTTTCGACCGGCTCATCGGTCGCCCCCGTCAATCTGCTTCTAAAGAAGCTGATCGGCGGCAGAAGCGTCGTCTCACTTCGTCCCTCTCCCACGGGAATCGCATGGTTCGATCTGGTCGTCCTGCCCAGGCATCTCTGGCCTAAGCTTCGGTGGCGAAACGTTTTCAGGGTCGTCGGCGTGCCCAATAGGGTGACCCCCGAATCGATCTCCTCCCTGAGAGAGAGGATCGAGAGAGAGATGAAAATTCAACCGAGGCCGAGGATAGGCGTGTTGATGGGCGGCGAGGAGAGATACAACACGATCCGGATCGAGACGGCCAGGAGGTTGATCGAGGCCCTGAGGTCGATCTGCCGGGATCTGGATGGCGAGCTGTTTCTGACCACATCCCGGCGAACCCCCGATGAGGTTGAAAGGTTGCTCGAGGGGAAACTCTCCGCGGAACCCAGGTGCAGAATGTTGGCTCTGGCGAGGAGAGGAAAGGGCGATATAAAGGATGCCGTGCCTATGATATTGGCGATGTGCGATCTGGTGATCGTCACCGAGGACAGTCTCTCGATGGTGAGCGAGGCGGCCAGCAGCGGCAAGAAGGTGATCATACTCAAAATCGACCGTAAAACTCGCCGCACGCCGAGGAGGGTGAAGATGTATAGGGAGATATGCCGGAGATGTGGAGCGATCATGTGCGGAGTAGAGGAGCTGAAGGAGAAAATCTTCGAGCTGGGGAAAGGCGTGGAGGTTAACCCGCTGAGGGATTCCGAGGGAGCCGCCCGCGAGATATTATCTCAACTCATTGGACGGGGATAACCCGGCTCTCTCCTCTACGATCTTCCCATCCTTCATCCGCACGATCCTGTCGGCATCCTCAAGCAGGCCCACCTGATGTGTGACCACAACTATCGTCGTGCCGTGTTCCCTTTGCAACTCCCTTATCAGCTCCATCAGATTTGCGCTCTGGCGGCTGTCGAGGTTGGCCGTGGGCTCATCGGCGAAGATCACCCGCGGATTGTTCGCCAGCGCCCTGGCAAAGGAAACGCGCTGTTTTTCACCCCCTGAAAGCTGTGAGGGGCGGTGATAAAGCCTATCTCCTAATCCGACCCTCTCAAGGATTTCCTTGGCCCTCCTCTCCGCCTCCGGTCCCTTTTTGCCATCGATTTCCATGGCGATGAGCACGTTTTCAAGGGCGGTCAGATAGGGGATCAGATTGAAAAGCTGAAACACAAATCCTATCTTCTCACGTCTGATCTTGGGCAGGTCATCCCTGAGGGGATCAATTCTCTTCCCCTCGATCCACACCTCGCCTTCGGTGGGACGGAGGATACAGCCCAGAATGCTTATGAGGGTGGTTTTGCCGCTGCCGCTATCGCCCGTGATGACCAAAAGCTCGCCCTCATCTATGGAGATATCCACGTGATCGACGGCGGTGACGGCGGCCTCCCCCTCGCCGAATCGCTTTGTCAATCCAACTCCCCTTATGATCTCAGCCATATCCCCACCTCATCGTAAGTAATATGTCACATAGGCCATTATGGCGATCACTGCCGTGACGACATACGCTATCCATCTCATACGGCCCGGACGGATCATATCGAAACCCTCGCAGGCAAAGACAACAAATGGGCCGAGCAGGGATAACAGAAAGAAAGCCTTCACGGTTGAGAAAAACGGGATCTCCATCGAAAAGTTTACCGCGGAGCTAAGGCTCAGAAAAGTCAGGAGGAGCAGGGCAAAGGCGTAAAGGTCGTTACCGAAAAACGCCTTTCTAACGGATCTCAAAGCTCCCGCCATCATGGCTATGCTCGGCATCAGGGCCAGAAACAACGTCCATCTCATCAGGTTCATCTGTAGCTTATCGTCCATCCGCGCCACGAAGAAATGATCTTCGCCCCACATCGAGCCGTATTCGCCGTCCCAAAATGAGGTCCATCTGTGATTTTCGATGTTCTTCGAGTATAGGGCTGACCCGAACTTGAGATAGAAGCTCAGCGTTCTGTATCCCGGATTCTGTTCATAGTGGAAGGTGCTCTGTTCATCCCAGTTACCGACCAGCGGATCGCCGAAGATCACCAGGTTTCTCGCATAGAACCATCCTGCTGAAGCGATCACGATTAAAAGCATGAGGACAACCCCCGCGAACTCCTTCCCCTCTCTGACCCATCTCAGCAGATAGACGGCGGTCAAAGTTATGAGGACAAAGAGGGCGGTGTATTTGGTCAAGAGCGCCAAACTCAAGCTTGCGCCCAGAAGGGCGAATCGGAGCCATCCCACCTTCTCCCTCCTCAGCCATCTCAGTCCCAGGTAAAGCGATAAGGAGATCACCGTCGCGGCCGGAACCTCGTTAGTTATGAGCGGATTCATGTAGATCTGCATCGGCATAAACGCAGCCAGGGTCAACCCTGCGAGATGAAGCTCCCTTCTCTCAGGCAGGATCAGGCGCAGCATCAGAAAAGCCAGCACCACGTTGAATGTGCCGAAAACAGCCGTCAGATATTGAGCTGATTTGAGTGAACCGCTGGCGCGATAGATCAACGAGGCCAGGACGTAATAGAAGGGAGGCTGAAACATCTCCCATCCCTCAAAGGCGAGCGGAACCCTCGCGCTATGCGTGAAATGCTCGATGTATTCGACATGTCCGCTGGAGTCTATTCCCCTCTTATAGGGATAAACGTGGGCGTTATGCAGGTTGAGGAGGATCAGGGCGAACAGTATACCACCGACCGCAGACCAATAAAGAGGCGCTGGGATCTCACCCTCAATATCAACGCTTCCGAGCCGTTTCGGGAGAAAGAGGAAGAGGATAACGCCTAGATACCCGAAAAGCAAAAGCGCCATCTTGGGTTTTAACGGCTCAGGCCTGCGGTAGATCGCCGGGACGCAGCCCACCCATTCCTTCCTGCCCGGTTTGGAGGCCATCCAGCCCGATTCGGGAGAGGTGTTAAGCGGGATCGCTTTCCCCACCTTGCCCTCAACAAGAAGTATAGGAAAACCTGTGGGATTGCTCACCCTCACGACGAGCTCATTTCGACCGGGGCTAAGGAAAGGTCGGATATCATATCGATCGAACCGTTTCCAGTTATGCCCGGGTCTGCTGTGCCCGACGGGCCGGTTATTTATCTTAAGCGAGTAGATCGTCATCGCTTTGATCTTCATCAAGGCCCTCTCTGGAATGGGCGGCTTCAGATCGAAGGACAGTTTGAAGATGACATCCTCCGAAGGAGGACCATGTTGGAAGTGAAGCACGTTCTGTTCGGGATGCAACACCCACTGGGCCTTCAGGCAGGGCGGTAGAAACTCGATTTGAGGGTTGAACCAGATCTGGTAGACGAAAAAACCGATCCAGAGTATGAGCACAATAGCTGTGATCGTTATCTTCAATCTCATATATTTGACACAGGTGGTCTGAGTTTGAAGGCTTCCCCGAGGTTTCTAGCGTTTAGTATTTTCTTCTTCGTGAGATACGAGATTGTGATGAATCCAGGTAAATCCATCGGATTCTCACCGCGCCAATTTTATCAGGTTCTAAAAGGAAAGTCAATCAGATTTCACCGTTATAGGAGCAAGTTCGCTTGACATGATTCACAGGGGGATGTTAAAATCTCGTTAGAGGTTTAGGACCTTGGAGGCGCTAAATGCCGAAGATACCGGAGAAAGATATAAAGATCGCCACGATGATATGGGCTGCCACGGAGTTGACCAAGCTCTCGGCCACGAGGATGGTCACAATCGATTTCGCCCAGGCATTTGAAAATTACTTCCGTAAAATCGCCGATGTAGTGAATCAAGTGTTTCCAGAGGGGGAGGGAAAGCCTGAAAAACCAGCTCCTGGCAGATAGAGGGTGAGCCGAAAATTGAGCTTCAAAGCCCCGCTGGTACTCTTGCTCTTTCTCTCTACCGTGTCCGCTTTCGGAGAACCAGAGGGATTAATTCTAGATATAAAACCGGAAATAGATGGCGTATCATATATCCATCGAACGGGATATCCGCCGATACCCGTCCTTTCGATCCTCCTTGAGGTGGAGCGAAACCCGCAGATAGAGCTTCTCTCCTCCGACGAGGTTGAGAGGCCATATCCTTCGACCTTTAAACAGGGTGCTCCCTATCCCCACTCCCCATTCAGGAAAGGGCTTTACGGATCGTTCAGGGGGAGGAGAATACTTCAGATTCAGATCCTCCCGCTACGTTTCGATCCTTCCAGGGGTAAGATCACGGTCTTCAGGAGGATAAAGCTCCTGGTTAAAGGCGAGGCGAAAGTCCTGAAAGGACCCTATATAGATACCGTTGAAGGGCCGGGGAAGCTCGCCGGCGCTCCGAAACTGTCGGGTGAGGTCTTTTATCCCACGGAGTTGGCCAGGGAGTATGAGGCCGATTACCTGATGATCGTTCCGAGAACGCTTATCGGATCTGAGACGGTCAAAAAGCTGGCCGAATGGCGAGCGGCGTATGACGGCTTTACCGTGGCTGTAGTGAACGCCTTCTACATCTACAGCCAGTTCGGTGACGGCTATCCCTCCCCCAAATGGATCAGATCCTTCCTGAAATATGCCTATTATAACTGGAGGGCACGATCTATAGCGGACGGCCGCATCGGATATGTCCTCCTAGTGGGCGACGTGGAGCTGATACCAACTTACAGACGCGAGTACTCTCCCGATGGTGATATGGCTTCAGACAACTATCTGGCCCGCGTTGATGGAGATGATCCCGTGCCGGATCTGGCCATCGGTAGGTTTCCCGTTAAGACGGAGGGGGAGCTTAAATGGATCGTGGATAAGACGATTAACTATGAGTCAAACTCCGTCAAAGGGGATTGGGCTAACAGAGCGCTTATCGTGACCGGGTCGGTGGAGGAGCTTTATGACATCGCCGAGGAGGCTGCTGATCGGATGTTAAAGCCAGCCGGATTTGATGTGAAATGGGTCAAAAGCTGGAAGGGGATAGTGTTCGAGATAAATCGCGGCTGTCTGATAGTTGAGTACGCCGGCCACGGCTGGGAGGACGGATGGGAACAGTTTAAGACCTCCAGCATCTCCGCTTTGAATAACAAGGGTATGTATCCCGTTATATCCAGCCTCTCATGTAGCACGGCGAAATTCGACGCCCCCCAGGATAGCTTCGCGGAGGTGATGGTCAAGGCGAGGGAGAAAGGCGCTGTTGCCTTTCTGGGGGCGTCGAGAACCGCCTATATAAGTGACTTCGGCTTCAGCCTCTCAAAGGCGATCTCGCAAGAGCACATCTTCAAAACCGGAGATATACTCCTTTACGCGAAGATGAACCTGATATCCGATTCGCCCGATGATCTGGACCTGTATAACCTGCTGGGCGATCCCGCCCTGGACGTCTACGCGCCGAGAAGGGTGAGGGGAAAATGCGATCTCGTCGTTTCATCCAGCGATATCAGCGTCGTTCCGGAAAATCCCAGACAGGATCATGAGGCCGTTATCAAGGTGAATCTGAGGAACATCGGCGTATCCCCTTCATATGGATCAACCCTCGAGCTGAGGGTTGATGGAAGGATTATCGCCACACGATCGATCCCATCCTTGGAAAGCCTTCAGGTTTATACCGTGACCGTCCCCTGGAGGGTTCCGATGGGAATCGGGGAGGCGACCATCTACGCCGCCGTTATGCCGAATTCCATCGATCATGATGCCTATCCCCAAAATAACGTCGCCTTCAAATCGGTTCAGATATCCCTCGAAAAGGAGGGGTTCCCGATAACATGGGACGCATCAGGAGTGCCGATGGCGCCGATCATAGAGGATCTGGACGGAGACGGCAGGGGCGAGATCATTCTCGGCAAGATCAGCAATTCAAAGGCCTATATCGACGTGCTCGATTCCAACGGGAGATTCCTGTGGAGAAGGGAGATAAACATGGGGAGAACCTCCGGGTGGAATCCCTATGTCGGTCCATTTCCGGCCGTGGGGGATATCAACGGGGATGGGCTTAAAGAGGTGGCTTTCAATTCTCCGGACGGGCTGCTTTACGCCTATGGATATGACGGGCGGAAGATAAAGGGGTTTCCGCTGCGTCTGGGGAGATACGGCGGCAGCACGCCGGTTTTCGCCGATCTCGATGGCGATAGGGCTCAGGAATTGCTGGCCGTCTCGCGCTGGGGTAAAGTGCACGCCTTTAAATATAAAGAGGGTGGACCTGGGGAGATGAGAGGATGGGGGTTTAAGATCGGGAAGAAAGGCGGATATTCGATCTCCGTCGGCGATCTGGACGGCGATGGTTCTGTCGAGGTGATACTGGGATATGAGAGAAGCGATAGGGGAAGCGTTTATGCATTTAAGGCTGATGGGAGACCGGTCGACGGATTTCCTATGAATATCGATAACCTCAGGCTTCCCCTTGCCATCGGCGATCTGGACGGCGACGGTCGGGCGGAGATCGTAGGGATCGAGGATGACGGCGTGACCATACTGGGAGAGGGGGAGTTCTCCTCCTGGAAGACACCCGAATTCAAGCCGATCGATCCAACCGGGGCGCTGCTCGCTGACCTAGATGAGGATGGAGATCTGGAGATCGTCGTAACGGCCGGGGATGGCTACATCTGCGCCTTCCATCACGATGGCAGATCGGTCTACGGATATCCCATCAGGGTGATCCCGTATCCCACCCAGCCGGTCATAGCGGATATAACGGGCGATGGGAAGGATGAGATCCTGGTCGGCGACGGAAGCTATGGTCTCAAGGCCTTCGATTTCACAGGGGCTCCTCTGCCAGGATGGAAGATATCGCAGGAGGAAAACATATTCCGTTTCATGGCGGTGGGGGATTCCGATGGAGATGGATCGAACGAGGTGCTTTTCATCTCCGGGGAGGAAGAGATACATCTCCTTAAGACGATGGGAAGGTTCAATCGAAGAAGCGGATGGAAATGTTATGGATTGAATGGGGCCAGGGATTTCTATTATGGCGTCAGGAAGCTCCTGCCGCCGCCTGAGGGCCTTATCGCCGAGGACATACCGAACGATAGAGGAGGGAAGATCAGGCTCAGGTGGAATCCCACAGGGTCCTCTCTCAACGTGAGATACAGGATCTACCGATCGACGGACAGAAACGGCAGATACGACCTGATCGCCGAGGTTCCCGGAGGGAGGGGATCATATGTGGATGAGGGCTTACAGGACGGGATCAGATACTGGTATATCCTGAGGTGCACCGACAGCAGATATATCTCATCGCCCACATCCCCGGTGGACGTCATACCGATCAACAACTTCGCTCCCCCGCCGCCCGGGGAGCTGAGACTTGAGGGATTCGACGGCGATCGAATAAATATATCGTGGTCTCCCGTCCCGGGAGCCGTCGGATACAAGGTCAGATATGGCTTTAAGTCCGGGGATTACAGGAGAACGGTGGATGTCGGCTCGACGACGAGCTGGTCGTTGATCCCGATCGCTCAGATCAATCACTTCATCGTGGTATCGGCATATGACGGACAGGGAAACGAGAGCCTTTTCTCGAAGGAGTTGGCCGTGTTGCCGAGAGATGACGACACGGAACCCCCCATCTTCCTCGAATCGGAGCCCAAGAAGGTCAGAGCAAACAATTCCTTTAAGATCAAATGTGTGATCAGGGATAAATCCGGAATCCAGGATGGAAGCGTATATCTCGTTTGGGATAACGACGGCGAGATCGAGATCGACTCCAACACGACGCCCATGGTTAGGGTGTCGGGGGATATCTTTGAAACGGCGACTCCCATCCCTCCCCAGCGAAGGGGGGCGAAATTTCTCTACTGTATCTTCGCCGCGGATGATGACCACGATATGGGGAACGAGGAGGATAGATCCCTGGGCGGAAGCAATCTGAGGCATGTCGAGGTTGTGTCCGGCGCGGATGAGATATACGTCTATCCCAATCCCCTCTCCGAAGTCCTCAACCTTCACTACATCCTACCTGATGAGGCCCAACTCGATGTGACGGCCTTCGACGTATCGGGGAACCCTGTCTGCAAGCTCAAGCGGATCGTTCGAGGGGGTGAGGGCAGCGTGAGTTGGGGGATCGATCTACCCTCAGGGATATACATATACCGTCTGAGGATACGATATCCAAATCTGGGAGGACAAAACGAGGAGATTTTCAGGGGAAAATTCGCCGTAGTGAGGTGAAAGATGAAAACGATAAAGGTGGCTCACAGGGGAGCCTCGGCCTATGCCCCCGAAAACACGATGACGGCCTTCAGAAAGGCGATCGAGATCGGGGTCGATTGCATCGAGCTCGACGTCCATATCTGTAAAACGGGCGAGATAATCGTCATGCATGACTCGACGCTCGATCGAACGACGGATCTTTCGGGCAAGATCTCTGAGGTCCCACTTGAGGAGATAAAACGGGCGGACGCCGGGGCGTGGTTCAGGGAGGAGTTCAGGGGTGAGCCGGTGCCAACCCTGGAGGAAGCCCTGAATTTCATCGGTGAAAGGGCGATCACGGTTGTGGAGATCAAGGATGAGTGGATCGCCGCTCAGGTTTTGGAGACGATCAGGAGGGCAAATGCGACGGAGAGGGTTGTGGTCATCTCATTCCATCCAAGGGTCTTGGACGAGATAAGAAGGATAGGAAGCTCAATCCCGACGGGATTGTTAATCGGCGAAAGCCCGGAAGACGAGATCCCGCAGGCGATGAGGTTCATCAGGATGGCTGCCGAGGTGGGGGCGGGGATGATCTCGTTAAACCACAATCTGGTTCGCCCGCGACTTGCCTATGAGATAAGAAGAAGGGGATTCGGGCTGTGGGCCTGGACTGTAGATGAAATCGATAGAATGAGGGAGCTGGCTCAAATGGGGGTTGTGGGCATAACAAGCAACAAGCCGGATCTGTTAAATCAGATCTGATGAAGTCTCTCTGGAGATCACCCTATAGAGCGAATCCGCCTTCGCCTTGCTCACGTTTCCAGCCGGTACCTCCAGGACCTCGACGATCAACCTGCCTCTGGAACCCAGGTTCACCTCTATCCTATCGCCCGGCCGTGCCTTCCTGCCGGCCTTGGCGATTTGGCCGTTAACGAGCACCGCACCCCGGTCGCATATCTCATTTGCCAGGGTGCGGCGCTTTATGATCCTGCTCACCTGAAGGAACTTATCCAGCCTCATGACATTCCGGCGTAACTACGATGCGTCCTTCGGAGGGAATGGGAACGGGGATGAACGACGGCATCTCCTCCGCCTTTTCCCCCTCGGGTTTCTCCCTCAAGGCGATCCTGAAAACCTCCTCAACGGTCTCAACCGGATGGAAGTTGAGCGAATCACGGATATCCTTGGGAATCTCGACGAGATCCTTCTCGTTATCCTTGGGGATGATGATATTCTTTATGTTGGATCTGTGGGCCGCTAGCACCTTCTCCTTGAGACCGCCTATCGGCAGGACCTTGCCGCGCAGCGTGATCTCCCCGGTCATGGCGACGTCCTTTCTAACCGGGCGGGAGGTCAATGCGGATGCTATCGCCGTGGCGATCGTTATGCCGGCGGATGGCCCCTCCTTTGGCACGGCTCCCTCTGGCACGTGTATGTGTATATCTATCTTCTTGAAGTCCAGATCCTGCGGCACGCCGATCTCGCTCGCTCTGGATCGGATATAGCTCAGGGCGGTCTGCGCCGACTCCTGCATCACATCCCCCAATCGACCGGTCAAGACCAGCTTCCCGTCCCCTTTCATGGTGGTGGCCTCAACGGCTATTATATCGCCTCCGGCCTGTGTGTAGACCAGGCCGGTTGCCACCCCGATCTCATCCCTCTCGTTTGCGGTGTTATAGGTGAACTTCGGTACGCCCAGATACTTGTTGATGTTCCTGGCGGTAACCCGAACGGGGCCCTTGAGTCCCTTTCGCTCCACCACCTTTTTCGCCACCTTACGACAGATGGAGGTGATCTCCCTCTCCAGGTTTCGCACTCCGGCCTCCCGCGTATAGCTTCTGATGATCTCATATATGGCCGAGTCGGAGATCCTGAGTTTATCCTTATCCAGCCCATGTGCCTTCAGCTGTTTCGGGATGAGGAAGTATTTGGCGATCTTGTGCTTCTCATACTCCGTGTATCCGGGCAGGTGTATTATCTCCATCCTATCGCGCAGGGGTTCAGGTATGGCTTCGAGGTAATTGGCGGTTGTGATGAACATCACGTCCGACAGATCAAAGGCGACGTCCAGGTAATGATCCCGGAACGTGCTGTTCTGCTCCGGGTCGAGCACCTCAAGCAGGGCGGCGGTCGGATCACCGCGGAAATCGGTGCCTATCTTGTCGACCTCATCCATCAGGAAGAGCGGGTTTTTGGATTTGGCGTCTCGGATGCCCTGTATGATCCTTCCCGGAAGAGCGCCGACATATGTCCGGCGATGGCCGCGTATCTCGGCCTCATCCCGGACACCTCCCAGCGACATCCTCACGAAGTTCCTCCCCGTTGCCCTGGCTATCGATTTGGCAAGCGATGTCTTACCTACACCTGGCGGACCGACGAAGCAGAGTATAGGGCCTTTCAGCTTCTTGACGAGCTTCAATACGGCGAGATACTCCAAAATCCTCTCCTTGACCTTCTCCAGTCCATAGTGATCCTCGTCCAGTATTCTGGCGGCCTCGTCGATGTCTATCTTGGTTTCGGTGTAGACGGACCATGGCAGCGAGATAAGCCAATCGATATAATTCCGTATCACCGCCACCTCGGCGGACATGGGAGGTATCTGCTCCAACCTCTCCAGTTCCTTCAGCGCCTTCTCCTCCGCTTCGGGGGTCATCTTGGCCTCTTTGATCTTCCGCCGCAGCTCCTCGATCTCGCTCTCCTCGCCTCCCCCTAGCTCCTTCTTGATCGCCTTAAGCTGCTCGGTGAGGTAGTATTCACGCTGGTTTTTCTCCACCTGTTTGCGGACGTTGTTACGGATCTTCTCCTCGAGCTCTAGGATCTCCATCTCCGTCTCCAGCAACACGAGCAGGGTTTGTAGCCTCTCCTTCGGCGGTATCGTCTCCAGGATCTTCTTGAGCCCGTCCGGTTTTATGGCCGTGTACGCGGCGATCGAATCGGCGAGTCTGCCGGGGTGTTGCTCCTTGCTCACCAGCATCAGGATCTCAGCCGGCACACGTTTGCTCTTCTTGACGTATCTCTCGAAGAGGGATATCGCTTCCTTCATAAGGGCGATCGTGACGTTATCCCTCTCAGCCGATTCCTCGATGGGCGTAACCTTAGCCCTATAAAGCTCCCTAGTCGGTATGATCTCTTTAATGGCGGCGCGCGAGATACCCTCGACCATTATCCTGATCGTGCCGTCGTCGGGATCATAGGATTCCAGTATCCTCGCTATCGTGCCGACGGAGATGAAATCATCCGGTGAGGGGTCCTCCTTGTTCTCCTTTTGAGGCAACAGGAGGATCTGTTCCCCGTGGAGCAGGGCGAACTTAACGGCGTTGACATCCCTGGTTCTGACAGGGACCAGGGGGATGCGCATGCGGGGGAATATAACTTTATCCCTCAGCGCCAAGACAGGCAAGGTCATATATACGTTCCCCCTTCTGGAGGCCGATTTCCTTTCCTTCTTCATCATCTCTATCGCCATCCCTTCAAGCGGGCACTGCTCTTTCTTCCTCGTGATCGTAGATGAAAATCGGATTTTCGCCTTTAAGTATGACGTCGGAGGTTATGACACATTCCCTAACCCCCTCAAGCGAGGGGAGCTTATACATCACGTCGAGCAAAGCGTTTTCGAGGATCGACTTCAATCCTCTCGCCCCTGAGCCTCTTCGCATCGCCTCCCTCGCTATGGCGCGAAGGGCATCATCCCTGATATGGAGCCTCACGTCCTCGAACTCAAAGAACTTCGAAAACTGCTTGACCAGGGAGTTTTTCGGCTCGACGAGGATTTTGACCAGCGCTTCCTCATCGAGGTCATCCAGGGTGGCTATCACGGGGAATCTGCCGACGAATTCGGGGATGAATCCATATTTCATCAGATCCTGAGGTTGGACGTGGGCGAGGATCTCGCCTATGTTCTTCTTCCTGTTCACCTCGATATCGGCGTGGAAGCCTATGGTCTTACGGCCGATCCTCTGCTCTATGATCTTATCCAAACCGTTAAAGGCTCCGCCTGCGATGAAGAGTATCTTCGACGTATCCAGTTGTATAAACTCCTGCTGGGGGTGTTTTCTGCCACCCTGTGGGGGAACGTTCGCCACCGTTCCCTCCAGGATCTTCAGGAGCGCCTGCTGGACGCCCTCTCCGGAGACATCCCTCGTGATGGAAGGGCTGTCCGATTTGCGAGCGATTTTGTCTATCTCATCTATGTAGATTATCCCCCTTTCAGCCTCGGCCCGGTTGAAATCGGCTGCCTGCAACAGGCGGAGCAGGATGTTCTCCACGTCCTCCCCGACATAACCTGCCTCCGTCAGCGGGGTTGCGTCGGCTATGGCGAACGGGACCTTCAGCATGCGCGCCAGCGTCTGAGCGAGCAGGGTTTTGCCGGTGCCGGTCGGGCCGATCAGCATTATGTTGCTCTTTTCAAGCTCGACATCATCTTCGAGCTTATCCTCCGACATGATGCGCCTGTAATGCTTGTAGACCGCCACCGCCAGAGTCTTTTTAGCCCTCTCCTGACCTATGACATATTGATCGAGGAACTCCTTGATCTCCTCGGGGGTGGGCAGATCGAAACTTTCGCCCTCTATATCCTCGTCGAACTCCTCGTCCCCCAGCGATTCGGCCAGGATCTCGTTGCAGAGTTCGACGCACTCATCACATATAAACACACCGGGGCCCTGAATGAGCTTTCGGACCTCGTTCTTGGTTTTTCCACAGAACGAGCACCTGAGCTCCTCGTAGTTCATGATATCACCCTCCTAACTTAAGTGCTCTCCTCCGACTCAACCCGAACGTCGAGTCTGGAGCTAACCACGTGATCGATGATCCCGTACTCCTTCGCCTGTTCGGCCGTCATGTAGAAATCCCTTTCCACGTCAGCCTCTATCTTCTCCAGAGGCTGGCCGGTGTGTTTGGAAAGGATGTTGTTTATCTCCCTTTTGACCCTGAGTATCTCCCGGGCATGTATGCTTATGTCGGTTGCCGGTCCCTGAACGCCGCCGGCCGGTTGATGTATCAGGATGGTGGAATGGGGTAAAGCGAACCTTTTGCCGGGCGTCCCGGCAGCCAGAAGCAAAGCGCCCATGCTGAACGCCTGGCCTATACACCACGTGCAGACATCGGGCTTTATGAACTGCATCGTGTCGTATATCGCCAGCCCTGCGTTGACCGCCCCGCCCAGCGTGTTTATGTATAGCGTTATGTCGGCGTCGGGATCCTCCATCTCCAAGAACAGCATCTGGGCGATCACCGAGGTCGCCAACTGGTCGTCTATGGGCGCGCTTATGATGATTATCCGGTCCTTGAGAAGCCTGGAATATATATCGTAGGACCGTTCCCCTCTGCTCGTCTGCTCTATAACTACAGGCACAAGATTCATGAGCTTTTAACACACCTCTACCTTCGATATCTTTTTCGGTTTCTAAGCCGATATGCTTAACTCAAACTATGGCGTAGCTCTCCTCCGTTGCGTTCTTGATCAGAAAGTCACACACCTTGGAAGCTAAGATGTCATCCTTAACCCCTTCGAATCTGTTGGCATCCTTGATCTGGGATATGTACCTTTCGGGATTGATGTTCCGCCTCAACGCCTCCAGCCTCAGAACCTGCTCCGCCTCCTCGTCGGAGACCGTTAGGTTCTCCCTTCTGGCGATCTCCTCGAAGATCCAGGCCTTCTTTATCTCAAAGATAAGCTGCTGACGGAGCTGGTTGATATAATCCTCCGCCTGATTGGGGTTTCGGAGCCTTTCCCTGTCCTCCGCCGTTCCAACCCTGCCCGTGCGAATCTCCCTGATGATTTCGGATAGCCTCTTCTCGATGACGGACTCGGGTATGGCCACATCGGTTTTTTCGACGATCTGCCTGGTCACCTCGTTGTAAAGCCGCGCGGTGATCTGCGCCTTTTCCTCCTCGACCATCCTGTTCCAAATCGTCGATCTCATCTGTTCCAGGCTCTCGAAGTTCATCTCTTTGGCGAACTCATCGTCCAAATCGGGGAGTTTTCTCTCGAGTATCTCCTTGAGGGTGATCTCGAAAGAGGCGTTTTGACCGGCCAGCACCGGTTCAGGATGATCCCGGGGAAAGCTCGCTTCAACCTTACGGGTCTCTCCGGGGTTCATCCCGATCACATTCTCCTCCACCTCCTTTGGAAGGTGTCCCTGGCCGATCTGGAATATCAAATCCTTCTCCTCGGCGTCGAATATCCCCTTTTCCGGGACGGAAAGCTTGAGGTCGACCTTGACGAAATCGCCCTGTCGGGCAGGTCTTTTCTCCTCGATCGGTATGTACTCCGCCCGTCCTTCTCGCAGGGACTCTATGTATCTATCCACCTCTTCTCTGGGGACATCCGGACGCCATTTCTTTATGTGGATCTGATCGTATGGCGGGAGCTCGATATCCGGTTTAACCTCCACTTCGACTTCCACCACCCAGGGCTGATCGCCCCTGAGCGGCAGATCGGAGAGTTCCGTTTTCACCTCCGGTTGCGAAAGCGGGGTTATGCCCTTTTCCTTGAAAATATTCTCCAGCTCCGATGAGAGGATATCCGATATGATGCTATTCTTGATATGATCTTCGAATCTGAGGAACAGGATATCCTTCGGGACTTTTCCCTTTCTGAAGCCCGGGACGGAAACCTCCCGTCTCAGCTCCCTGTATACGGTTTCGAGTTCCTCGTTCAATCTTTCCCGGGGCAGCTCAATGCGTAACCTTTTCCTTGTCGGACTTAACGTTTCAACATCTACTTTCAAACAAGCTCCTCCCGCTAGCTAAAAGTTTTCCTTCAAGGGGGTAAGGATCAAACGGAATGGTGGGCGAGGAGGGACTTGAACCCTCACGGGCTTCAAGCCCAGTAGATCCTAAGTCTACCTTGTCTCCCACTTCCAACACTCGCCCGAAATAAAAAATGGTGCGCCGTGAAGGAATCGAACCTTCAACCCCCTGATTAAGAGTCAGGTGCTCTGCCAGTTGAGCTAACGGCGCACGCAAAGGAAAATTCATGATTTTCATTTTTAGCGCACCCGGGAGGACTCGAACCCCCAACCAATGGATCCGAAGTCCATTGCTCTGTCCAATTGAGCTACGGGTGCGACAAGATAAATGGGGTGAGTGGCGGGATTTGAACCCGCGGCCACTTGATCCACAGTCAAGTGCTCTAACCACCTGAGCTACACTCACCATCCTCCTGGCGCGCCCGGCAGGACTCGAACCTGCGACCTGCTGATTAGAAGTCAGCTGCTCTATCCAGCTGAGCTACGGACGCCCAACCCATCCTGGTCGGGGCGAGAGGATTTGAACCTCCGACCACCTGCTCCCAAGGCAGGTGCGCTTGCCTGTCTGCGCCACGCCCCGCCTCAAGTGCGCATAAATGATAACATATCAAATTTGATTTTGCAAGATCCCGGCCGGTTAAAAACGGGTGATAAAGGAGATCCTATGCGAATCGCCGAACCGCCTATCCGGTATATAGGCATAGTCGAACTGGAAGTTCACGTTCTCAAGAGGCTGCGTCCCATATGCCTTCAATCCCACGCCCGCCGTCAACCCGCTTGACGGATTTTCAGCCGCCGAATCAAATCCGAGGTTGTAGCCCACCCTCAACGCCAAAACCTGATGTATCCATCGCTCCAGACCCACCCTTACGCTCGGATCGCCATAAAAGGGCATATTGGCCTCAGCCGACAGGTTGAGCTTCCCATCATCCAACGATATCGCCCCGCCCGCTCGCAGAGAGGTGGGCAGTTTCTTCTCGCTTTCAAGCTCCCCATCCGTCCAACCCAGATTCTGCAGGGCAGCTCCGGCCCTTATCCTGCCGCCTAAAAGCCTGATCATCCCGCCTAGATCGACCGCGAGGCCGTTCACCTCGTACTGGTCGTAGTTCTGATATATGTACTTGACCGTTCCTCCCACCGATATCCATTTCATCAGCTCATACCCTCCGGAGAGCCCCACCGCCATGCCGCCCGAGTAGAACCTCTCCTCGGGTTCCTCTGAAGGCCCAGATCTCCTCTCTATCTCGGCGAAAACGCCTTGAAGTGAGAGCCCAGCCGTAAGCTTGCCGAGCTTTCGGGCATATCCTGCCGTGACGTTGTTGACGCCCCCGAAGGAGAAGTTCTGCATCGCCGATAGCTCGCTCTTCCGGATCGAGGTCAGGCCGGCCGGGTTCCAGAACAGGGCGTTTACGTCGTCCGCCAGCCCGACGAAAGCGCCGCCCATAGCTCCGGGACGACATCCGGGCTCCAGCTTCAGAAAGGCCGCACCTATCGTGCCTGCATCCCCGTGTATCTCCGCCTTCTCATCGGCAAAGGTTGAGAGAACGGCGAGAAAAGCAAAACAGACGTAAATCAGACTCTTAACTCGCATCTCCATCTCCTTAGACTCTTATTTTCTTTTTCTCCCATGCATAATCCTTTAGACGTTCAACTCCCCTTAATGTTTAGTTCATTTCCCCTGAGTGTAGCGGTTATCCATGAGGAGGAACGAGGAGAAAGAAAATCCGTTGCACGTTCAACGTTTAACGTTGTAACGTTTTCTGACCTCTCAGGTCTCTGCTACGCTTAACGATAATATGAGCGAATCACGCTGACATATGTTCCGTCCTCGCGATTATCTCCGCCTGCATGCTCGGGCTTAGACGCACGAAATAGTCCGAATAACCGGCAACCCTGACGAGGAGATCCTGGTAATTCTCAGGGCGCGCCTGGACATCCCTCAGAAGGTCCGCGCTGACGACGTTGACCTGTATCTCAAACCCTCCCCGTCTGAGATAGGTCTCTATTAGGTTTCTCAAAGCCTTTAGGCCCAACTCCGTCCCGAGAAAGCTCTTCGTGAACTTCACGTTCTGTACCACCCCCCGATCGCCTTCCTGTGGCTCCACTTAGTGGTGGAGAGTATCGACGCCGTAGGTCCACATCTCTCACGCCCTTGAGCGGCTCCAGCTCCGTCGGCGAGGGGAAACCCCGATCTGCGCCCATCCGGGGTAGCTCCGGTTTCGGATCCAAACTTCTCGTGCATAACCCAACAGAAAAAGCCCGGCACATACCGAATTTCTCGTACTCAGGGCACATGAGGGTGTGTTCGGAAAAGACCAGGGGGGATCAGATGAAAAGGTCGCAGATATTATCGCTCCGTATCACCACGGTTCTGTCGTCGATCTTCTCAGCGCCTCGTTTGAGATATCCCTCGATGCTCACCCCTTCGTAAACGCGTATCTCCTGTTCATATGGCGGATCGACCCTGACCGGCTCGATGGAGCCGATATCCCTGACCGCCTCGGCGGCGGTCCTCCTGATCACCCCTTGGGCGGCTTTAGGCGAGAGGTGGATCGCCAGCTCGATACCCAGCCCCCATTTCACGATTGCGCCGTGGATGTTGGGCACCAGCGCCTTGGCCTCAGCCACGGCCTTATCGTCCCCAGATATAAACACAGTCGGGACGCCGAATGTGCCGGCCATGATCGCCCTCGCGCCGAATTCCCCTACGAACATGCCGTTGATCTTGTAATACTCGATCGTCTTGGACGAATAGGTGTGACACAACGGCGCCCCCTCCGTCCCCGCCATAGCGTGTTGACCTACGAAGAACAGGGCATCAAAGCTTTCATCCAGAAAATAGGGGGGAAAGATGGGCCTGCCGCGGGGGATCAGCTTGGCCTTGGGGTGAAACTCCATGATGTCTATTCCGCCGCTTCCATGGCCGTCCCAGACTATCACCTCCGCATCGGGATAGACGTCCAGGATACCGTCAATGGCGGCGTTCACCTCCCATGTGAGCAGTTTCATGGCTTGGGCCTTCGCCTCAGGGGTGGCGTCTCCCGTTCGCGTCTGATCCCACCTGGAGACCATCGCCACGCCCTCAAGATCGGTGAGGATATATATCTTCATCCCCATACCTCCGACGATTCTATCTCCATCGTCGCCATCATCGGCGTGCTGAATGAGGCGCGAATCCTAAACGTTCCCTCGCCCTCCGATCAGATCAAGTAAGGACAATGTTTGGAAGCTCTCTTTGGGGTCTCGAACATTAGACCACCCGTGATCTTATCCAAAGAGTTTTAATGCCATTAAGGCGCTGATAAGTATCCCAAAGAGAGCTACCGTTCCGACCGTCCACCGTAGCATTTTGTCTATTCGTCCGTTCATTTCAGTCCTGAGCAGATTGATTTCAGACCTGAGGGAGCTAAACTTTTCATTCATCTCAGACCTGAGGGAGTCAAACTTATCGTCCATCTCAGATCTGAGGGAGTTAAATTTATTGTCCATCTCAGACCTGAGGGAGTTAAACTTTTCATCCATCTTAGATCCGAAGGAGTCAAACCTGCCTTCCATCCCAGATCTGAGAGAATCGAACCTACCATACATCTCGGACCTGAGGGAGCTAAATTTTTCATCCATCTCGGATCTGAGGGAGTTAAACTTATCGTCCATCTCAGATCCGAAGGAGTCAAATCTGCCTTCCATCCCAGATCTGAGAGAATCGAACCTACCATACATCTCGGACCTGAGGGAATCAAACCTCTCATTCAGGGAATCGAGCCTTTCGTTTATGAGTCTGATCTCGCGTCTAAGCTCGGTTACCTCACCTTTCAGCTCCCTATATCCGTGCTCAAGCAGATCAAGTCTGGAAAGGATCTCCCTATACTCATCCTTGGTAACGCCCATCTGCCGAACTTTTTCCTCTATCATCTGATCTAGGGCGTCAAACCCCTCAGGTCCTAGCTTTTCCGTTAGGACGGTGACGACCTCAGATCGCATTAGATTCCCCCTAACTTCTGTCGGTTTTTCCATTCGCTCTTATTTCCCTTGAGTGTAGCGGCTATCCATGATGAGGAACGAAGGTATGCAAATTCGAAATGCGAATTGCGAATTTAAATTCGAGATCCGAAATTCGCAATTCGAAATCAAGGTGCTTCCTCGTTCCTCGCTCCTGGTTCCTTCGATAATACGTTAAGTTATCCCTGGTATATCCAACTCGTCCGTTCTGAAGCCTAGCATAGCCTTTTTCTCACGCAGGTAATAAAGGTAGTTCTCATAAGGCACATCGGGCGGAACGCGGTGATCCACATGTGGGATAAACCCTCCCTCCTCGACCACAGGTGAGAGTCTCTTGAGCTCCTCGAGGATATCGCTTTTGCCCCTGATGAGCGCCATTTTGTCCACCCCGCCCAGAAGCAGGATGTCCTTGCCGAACCTCTTCCGAAGTTTAACCGGATCGCTTCCGGCCCGAACCTCTATGGGGAACATACAGTTATACCCTGCCTCAAGCCACAGCCCAGCGACATCGTTGATGTTTCCGTCACAGTCGGTGTATATCACATCCACCCCATGTCGATGCAGGAGGTCCGCTATCCTCTTATATCTGGGCACGAGGAGCTTTTTGAACATGGCCGGCGAGATCATCGGGCCGTTGTTGAAGCACATGTCCTCCCATCCGGCTCCATAGTCGTATTCAACAGTTCGGAGCGCTCTCTGGAGGGTGTGCACGATCAGCTCACATATCGTCTCGACGATCTCCTCCACAAGGGCGTAATCGTCATATAACATCAGGGATATGTTCTCGAACCCTATCCAGTTTCGCGGCCAGCCGTATAGCGAGCCCACATTGACGCCTATCGGATGATTCACGTGTCTGAGCCTTTCAGCGATCTGATCCCAGTTTTTGGGATATCTCACCTCGTCATCTATGCGAAGTCTGTCCTTGAACCTCTCCCAGTCCTCGCGGTTTTCTATCGGGAACTTGATGTAATGAGGGATGGTGGAGGTTCCGTCCTTGAAGACCTCGGATATGACGCCGTCGCTGCCCTGTACGATGATCTTATCGCCCTTATCCTCCAGCACCTTATGTTCAAATCCGTAGAGCCATCCTATGTTCGGGCTAGCTCCTCCGCGCGGGTCAAATCCGAAGAACCTGTTGGCTTTAGCCTCGTTATCGATCTCCTTCGGCAACCCCTGTTTATGCCATTCTTTGTAGGTTTCGGACCAATATCCAAATTCGTAATGAGGGATTCTATCCACCGTCTGGTAGTGGAAGACACGACGCCATCTCTCGCGAGGCGTCATAGCGGTTCCACTCCAGCTTTTGATGCTATCCTGATTTTGATCCATTTTCCTCTCCTCGATCAGTTTGCGGCCTCCTCGATAGTTTCCTCCTCAGCGGTTGTCTTCTCTGGCATTTCGCCGGTTCCCTTTTGAGCGTTGATCACCTCTCTGATCTTCCCTTCTATCTCGGCGGCGATCTGGGGGTTTTCCCTGAAGAATTCCTTCGCCTTATCCCGTCCCTGGCCGAGCTTATGCTCGCCATATGAGTACCAGGCGCCGCTGCGTTGGATTATACCCATCTCCACGCCGGTATCCAGTATATCGCCCTCCCTGGATATCCCCTCGCCGAAGATCATCTCAAACTCCGCCTCGGTGAAGGGGGGCGCGAGCTTGTTCTTCGTCACCTTAACCTTGACCTTCTTGCCGATCATATCGGAGCCGGATTTCAGTGATTCGGTGGCGCGCATCTCGATCCTGACGGATGCATAGAACTTGAGCGCCCTGCCGCCGGGGGTGATCTCGGGATTGCCGTATGTCACGCCTATCTTCTCCCGTAGCTGGTTTGTGAATATCAGACAGGTCTTCGTTTTATTGACCACCGATGTGAGCTTCCTGAGTGCCTGAGACATCAACCTCGCCTGGAGTCCGACATGGGAATCACCCATGTCCCCCTCTATCTCAGCCCTCGGCGTTAGGGCGGCGACCGAGTCTATGACGATCAAGTCCACGGCATTGCTCCTTATAAGTGTCTCGACGATCTCAAGGGCCTGTTCGCCGCTGTCGGGCTGTGAGATGAGTAGACTCTCCAGATCAACGCCGATCTTCTGAGCGTATGTCGGATCGAGGGCGTTTTCGGCATCTATGAAGGCAGCTATCCCCCCTCTCCTCTGGGCCTCAGATATGATATGCAGGCATAGGGTAGTCTTGCCGGAGGATTCCTGTCCGTATATCTCGACGATCCTTCCCCTGGGCACACCTCCTATCCCCAGGGCCTTATCCAGAGCCAGCGATCCGGTGGGGATGGTCTCTACGGGGATAACCTCACCTCCCCGCAATCTCATTATCGTCCCCTTGCCGAATCGCTTTTCAAGCTGCTCTATGGCGTTTTCAAGCGCCTTTTCCCTTTCTGTCAACTCCATATTTATAACACCTCACCCTCTCAGATTAAATTCCCTTATCCTTGTGTATATCGCCCCCTTCGGATCGAGCTGGCTTCTTATGAGGCTGAATCCGGCAACCCTCACGGGGGAGAGGTTTGGCATCCGGAAATCGCCGAGAGGGCCGGTTAGGTTAGAGGGGCCTTTGATCCGGGCGAGGGTCAGATGAGGCGTGAACGGCCTCCTCTCCCTTTTAAAGCCCAGCCTCTCCATCGCCTCCTCTATGGCGTTAGCCATCCTTATCATCTCCTTCTCGCCTTCACCGAGCCCAACCCAAAGGACCCTCGGTCTCCTCGGATCGGGAAAAACGCCCACATCCGAGAACCTGATCGAGAAGGGGGCGAATTCGGCGGAGATCTCCTCTAAAGGCGAGGATATCTCCTCGATCCTCTCCGATTCTATATCGCCCAGGAACTTAAGCGTTAGATGTAAATTGCCCTGTTTGACCCATGACGCCCTATTGATGTGGGGTTTGAACATCGCCGCGATCTCGATCAATTCGGATTGAACCTTCTCCGGGATCTCGACGGCGATGAAAGCCCTTATCTTTTTGGGAAGTCCTCTCATCGTATCAGCTCCCTGCGGATAAGATCTATGGCGGCCTGAGAAACCCGTTGTCTCATGGTTGTCTTATCGCCTATCACCTTTATCTCCTTGCTTATCACCTTCGATCCGTCGGCGAGGGCCAGATAGGCGAGGCCGAGATCCGTTTCTGCATATCCCTCCATCACCTCCAGCAAGGCGGTAGCGGCCAGTCCGAAATCAGCACGACATCTCCTCATGACCCATTCGGCCATCCGACGCGCCACCTCTTCGCCGACGATTCGATCGAAGCGTATCCCCATCTCCCTTTCGATGGCTTTCGTGGAGGGCAGGACGAAAGCCCCAAGCAGATATCGCTCGCTCCCCGGAACATCGGTCATTCTGGAGCTGATCCATCCCCCGGTGCTGGTTTCGGCTATGGCGACGGTTTTACCCTTTTGGATCAGCATCTCGCCGGTCACTTCCTCGAGAGTCTGGGGGTCCACGCCGTAGATGTTATCGCCCAGCCTTTCCCTGATTCTCCTTTCAACCTGAGCGATCATCCTGTCAGCTTCCTCGGCGTTTCGGGCCTTCGCCGTTATCCTCACGGTCACCTCTCCGGGACGCGCCAGGAAGGCTATAGTAGGGTTCGACAGCCCCTGCATGACATCCTCTATCATCTCCTGGACGGTCGATTCGCCCAGTCCACAGACCTTAAGCGGTAGCGATTTGATGATCCCCGCGCCCGATCGCCCGGCTATCCATGGGAAGACGAATTCCTCGCACATCGCCTGGAGCTCCCTCGGAACGCCTGGGAGGGTGATGATATGTTTGCCGTCCACCTCAACCAGAAGCCCGGGGGCGGAGCCGATGTGATTTGGGATCACCCGGCATCCCTCCTCGAAGACGTAGGCCTGTCTGCGCTGTATCGGTGTGGCCTCCCTTCCCATTCTCCTGAACAGCTCCTCTATCCCCTTCATCACCTTCGGATCGAACACGAGCCTTCGCCCGATGGCCTCGGCTATCGCCTCCCTCGTGACGTCATCCGCTGTCGGGCCTAATCCCCCGCTTGTGATGACCAGATCTGCCCTCGATAGAGCCTGGCGCACGGCTGAGGCGATTCGATCCACGTTATCGCCCACCTCACACGTGTGATACACGTCCACGCCGAGCTGGGCGAGGTTTCTGCAGAGATAAGCGGCGTTCGTGTTGACTATCTGCCCTAAAAGCAGCTCTGTGCCCACGAATATCAGCTCAGCGACCATCTTTCGATACCCCGTATCCCCTTGGTTTTCCAGATGTTTAATCATCCGGCTGTTGAAACTGATTCATGGTTAACAGGTTCCAAAGCGGTTTACGGTTATTGTATATGAATTCGAGGCCCGATACCACCGTCAGTATAAGCGGCAGATACATCATATAATAGATCGGGCCGTGTCTATCCCTTATCCTCGACATGAAACTCCAGTTCATCCCCAATGTACCTCTGTTATCGTGCAGGGTCAGAAGCATAAGGCCCAGGCTTATAACCGACATCTGAGAGGCGGTTTTCGCCTTACCCCATCTGGTCGCCCCTACAACCGTTCCGTTCGACGCGGCCAGCACGACCCTCAAACCGGTTATGATAAACTCCCTTCCGATAATAACCATAACCATCCACCCGGCTATCAATCCCTCTCCGGCGCGGGTGAAGGAGATAAGCGCTGCACAGACGAGAAGCTTATCGGCGAGCGGGTCCATAAACCTGCCGAATCCCGTCGGACCTTCCCGCCTGGCCACTATGCCGTCGAAAAGATCCGTAATCGAGGCGAGGGCGAAGACGATCAAGGCACTGAGCATCTGTCGGATGGAGAAGAGATACATGAAGACGGGAACCATGAACATCCTGGCGATCGTCAGATAATTGGCGAACCTCATCAGGTTGGATAGGTTCATATATCGCCCCCTTCCGCCTCCGCTATGAGATCGTAGCTGCAAACCTCTTCGATTCGGACCTTTATGAGGTTCCCCATCAGCTCCTCAGCTCTCTCTCGCCTTATGCCTTTCACGAACACGAAATCGTCTATCTCAGGCGCCTGGAACTCCGCCCGACCGAGAGCCACGTTACGTTCGGGATCGAATCCCTCCAGGAGTACTTCGACCTTTCTCCCGATAAGCCTTTTTCTCCTACGGATGGCGATCTCGGTTTGAAGCTCAACGACCCTGTTGAACCTCTCGACCTTCACCTCCTCCGGGATCTGTCCCTCCATCCTGGCGGCCGGCGTGCCCTCCTCGGGGGAGAAGGTAAAGACGCCGAGATGATCGAACTCAATCTCCTCCAGGAACTGAAGAAGCGATTTGAAGTGATGCTCCTCCTCGCCCGGAAACCCGACGATGACGGTCGATCTCAGCGTCACATCCGGTATAAGCCTGCGAGCCATCTCGATGACCTTACGTATCCCCTCTCCGTTCTCCTCCCTCCGCATCCTCGATAGGATGTCGTCGTGAACGTGTTGAATCGGTATGTCCAAGTATTTACAGATCCTATCGTTTTCAGCGATCACCTCGAGCAACCTCTCGTCCACCCTCGAAGGATAGGAATAGAGAAACCTGATCCATCTCAATCCGTCGATTTCGGCCAGCTCGGAGAGCAAATCGGACAGTTTTGGGAGGCCGTAGAGATCCAGGCCGTATCTGGTGGTGTCCTGGCTTACAAGCACGAGCTCCTTTACCCCAGCCTCAGCTAAGGCGGTCGCTTCAGCCGATATGGAGTTGAACTCCCTGCTGCGATATCTCCCGCGCAATCTGGGGATCATGCAGAAGGAACAGGTGTTAGAGCATCCTTCGGCTATCTTGATATACGCGTAATGAGGCGGTGTCCCTAAACAGCGAGGTGTAAGATGATCGTAGAGATACTCCGGTCGGCCGACGAGTGCGAGCTTCGATCCGGATTCCCTCAGGGATCGAGCGACGTATGCGATTTTCTGAAACTCCCCTGTCCCGACGAGGGCGTCCACGCCGGGAAACCTGTTGAAGAGCGATTTGCCGTATCTCTGGGCTAAACACCCGGCCACGATGAGCTTTCTTTCGCCCTTATCATCCAAGATTTCAGATATAACCTCCTCCGCTTCCTCCTCGGCGGCCCTGATAAAGGCGCAGGTATTGACCACGACCACATCCGCCTCATCCGGATCGACGATCTCATGCCCATCCTCCAGCAACATACCCATCATAATCTCGCTATCTACCAGATTTTTGGGACATCCCAGGGATATGATGCCGACCTTCATCCTTTGCCACTCGATATCGTTATAACCTCGACCCCCTCAGGGGCGGTGAACTTGAAGGTATTGGGGGCGAGCTTACGGTCGAGCTTGATGTTCTTAAAGCTGATTATAGTGACCGTTTTATCCCCTTCGCTGTGGTATGCGATCTGGACGGGTATCCAGTCCTTCCCTCTTATCCAGATCTCCAGATATTCCCCGCCGCTTGAGCCGCCGAGTTCCGCCTTCGCCCTCACCTCGACCTTATAGATCCCCCTGGCATTGGCGATCTTATCCTCGACGAGCTTAACGTCATATCTCTCAAGCAGCTTTTCAAACGTCTCGCCCACGCCCGGCAGGAGCTCCTTATGTTCCTGTCCGCTCATATCCTGTTTCGTGACCTGACCGAGCCAGGGGGTGTAGGACCATGCCGTTTTACCGTCAAGCACTATAAGCTGTGCCAGTTTCTTCGGGTCTTTGGGATCGAAGTACTCCTTACGCAGCAGATTTGGCTTGGCGAATATCAATCTCCCTTTAGCCTGGGATTTCTTCCCTCCCAGATAGGTTATCTCCTCGAAATCGGCCTGAAAGTTTTTGAACTTCAGATAGACCGCCCTGAAATTTTTATATATCTCCTCGACGGTGATACCCGATCCCTGTATCACGGCGCCGACTCGGTATGACGGTATAACTCCAACCATCACGGCTATCAAAAGGGGCAGGATCAGCTTGAAACGCATTCTATCTCTCTCCCTTCTCGCTTTATCGTTCATGCTCTTAAGTATACCACAATCCGACCTCGTTGACAATTTTTCCGATCGTTGACCCCAGCCGCGACGGATTCTATAATATACACCATGAGCCTGGAAATAGATGTAAGGTCAAAGGTGAAGACACCATATGTTATGGCCCTTATATCGCTGATCCTCGTCCTGCCATGGGCGGAGATCAGTGAGGGAGAGGAGATTCAAATGGAGGGGAAAATCAAGGCGTCGGAGCTTCCACCCCATCCGCGATTGCTGCTGAATAGAAAGGGGATAGAGGAGCTTAAAGCGCGTATCGAACGATATGAATGGGCTAAGGCTGAATGGGAAAGGATCAGGAGAAACGCCGATCGACTGCTTGCCGAGGTGGTTGAGCTTCCGCCTCGAGGCGGGAACTGGTGGCATTGGTATGCCTGTCCCAAACACGGAGCGGCATTACACACAGGTAGGAAAATAGGAGAGTGGCGGTGGCAGCATATCTGTCCGGTGGACGGTGAGGTGTTTTTGGGCGATCCAGATCATCCCGACAGGGACTACGACGGATGCGTGATCTCCGGAATCCATCATAGATACTCCCGCGCCGTACGCGATCTGGGAGTGGCATATCAGATCACCGGGGATGAGAGATATGCCCGAAAGGCACGCGAGATACTCCTGGCATATGCCGATCGGTATTTGAACTATCCACTACACACCATCCGAGGCGAGTCCAAGATCGGCGGAGGAAGGGTTGGCCCTCAGACACTGGACGAGTCCACCTGGCTTATCCCGATCTGTCAGGGCATGGATCTGATCTGGGAAAAGCTGAGCGAGGATGATCGTAGGGAGATCGCCCAAAAGCTGTTGCTCCCCGCCGCCAGAGAGGTTATCCTACCACATAAGATAGGCGTGCACAACATCCAGTGTTGGAAGAACAGCGCAGTCGGATCGGTGGGATTTCTCCTCGGGGATAAGGAGCTTATAGAGGAGGCGATCTATAACCCGGATCGGGGTTACTGGAGGCAGATGCGCGATGGCGTTCTGCCCGATGGCGTTTGGTGGGAAGGAGCATGGGGGTATCACTTCTACACGCTCTCAGCGCTTTGGAGCCTAACGGAGGCCGCTCGCAACTGTGGGATCGATCTTTACTGCGACCAGCTTAAGAACATGTTTGACGCCCCACTCAGGTTCGCTATGCCGAATCTCCATCTGCCCGCCTTCAACGACAGCAGCGAGGTGGATCTGCGGGGACACGCATCGATATATGAGCTCGCCTTCGCCCGATATCACGATCCGCTTTACGTCAAACTCATCAGATCAAGTGACAGGCGGAACGATTTCGCCCTATGGTTCGGCGTGGGAGAGCTCCCCGGCGGGGAGGAGATCAAATGGAGAAGCATCAACTATCCCCGATCGGGCTATTGTATACTGGCCCGAGGCTCAGGCGATGGGGCGACATGGCTCTGTCTCAAATACGGCCCTCATGGCGGCGGTCACGGCCATCCCGATAAACTCAACTTCGTCCTTTATGCTAAGGGCGAGATCATAGCCCCCGATCCCGGGACATCTCGCTACGGTGTGCCGATACGATCGGGATGGTATCGCACCACCATAGCCCATAACACCCTGACGGTGGATGAGAGATCGCAAAGACCGGCCGAGGGAAGATGCATCATTTTCGGAACCGATGGAGAGGTCGATTACGTCGTGGCTGAGGCGGGCGAGATCTACGAAGGCGTTCGATTCATCAGGACGGCGGTCCTGATCGGCGATAACACCCTTCTCTTCATCGATCAGGTGCGATGTGATGGGGAGAGAACCCTCGACCTAGCCTACCATAATCGTGGCTCATGGATAAGACCCGCTGCAGGGAAAGCCTGGACGCTCCCCGATAAACCCGGCTATCGATATCTCCGCAGTGCCATCATCGCAAACGGCGATGAGGGGATAGAACTGAGGATATCCACGGGGGAAGGGAGGAAGATCGGGATCACGCTGATGGGCGGCGAGAGGACGGACGTGATCACCGCCACGGGCGTTGGAAGACACCTGGAGGATAGGGTCCCGATGGTCATCTTCCGTCGTCATACCGAAGCCACGGCATACGTCTGGGCGATATCGCTTGACGGGGAGAAAGTGGAAATCGAGAGCTTGGAGGTTCAGGACTCGAACGGCGAGTCCGTCCCGATTTCGCTCGCGACAGCGGTCCGGGTTAAGACTTCGGGAGGGATTGAAGATGTCTTCGTCGTCAACCCCGATCGAATCCCGATTGAGGTGAAACTACCTGACGGCTTCTGCAGACGTGTGGAGGAGATCTTCAGGAGGTTGTGATCCCATGAAGGAGATATTAGAGGAGTATCTGTCAGTGCTTTCGAGCGTAAAGGCATATCTGGAGGAACTTCGGAGTTGCGGTTACTTTGAGATGCCGAGCCTCGATTTGAAGGAGGACATCGTCGAGGAGGAAAAACCGCGGCTGAAGGTGGGCGATCTGACCTCCAGGAGGAAACGGACGGAGGAGAAAGGGGTGATCGTTCGATCGGCTCCTCCGGAAATTCCTTCCCTCTTCGGCCCGAGCCTGTCGAGCGAATCGGGTCTTTTCGAGGGATACGACATGGAACGCCTCAGGGAGGAGGCTCTTTCATGCCGGAGATGTGAGCTTCACAAGACCAGGACCAAAGTGGTGTTCGGGGTGGGCGATGAAAACGCCACGCTGATGTTCGTGGGCGAGGCTCCAGGGAGGGATGAGGATCTTCGAGGTGAGCCGTTCGTCGGCAGAGCGGGGCAGCTATTGGACAGGATACTGGCCGCGATAGGGCTTTCGCGGGAGGAGGTTTACATCACCAATGTTCTGAAATGTCGGCCGCCGAACAACCGCGATCCTCTGCCGAGCGAGGTGGAAGCCTGTGAGCCGTTTCTGCTGAGACAGATAGAGCTCGTAAAGCCGAAGCTGATCTGCGCCCTTGGTAGACATGCCGCGCACACGCTGCTTAAAACCAAGGCCTCCTTGAAAAGCCTGCGCGGCAGGTTCCATTCCTATCACGGGATCAAGCTGCTGGTGACATATCACCCCGCCTCCCTCTTGAGAAATCCCGGCCTTAAACGCCCAACCTGGGAGGATATGAAGATGTTAAGGGCTGAATACGATAGGATACTAAGGGGTGAAGGTTAAAATGGCGAGATACGCCCTCGTCGTCTTTCCGATCCCACTCGATAGGAGTTTCTGTTACCTCGTTCCCGAGGAGCTACGGGATAAGGTCCGTCGCGGCGTAAGGGTGATAGCACCTTTCGGCAGGCGGCACGAGGAAGGATATGTGGTCGAGACACCCGATCGACCTAACTATCCGGAGAGGGAGCTCAAGCAGATACTGGATTGTCTCGACGAGGAGCCGTTCTTCTCAGAGGAGATGCTTCTGCTAACCAGATGGATCGCCGATAGATACCTCTCCTCCTGGGGCGAGGCGTTAAGATGCGCCGCCCCTTACGGCACAAGAGCGGTGATAAACAGATATGTTATCCTTAACCCCGATGCTGAGATCTCCGAGAAGATCCTTGAATCGCTACACCAGCGTGCTCCCAGACAACACGCCATCCTGGAGAGGGTCATCGCTAAAGGCAGGATATCGGTCTCCTCGCTGCGAAGGGCATTGGGGAGCAGGGGTTTCTACGCCGCCCTTTCCGCCCTGGAGAGAAAGGGATTTGTGCTGATTGTCCAATCCGTCAGGCCGGCCAGAGAGAGGCGGATAAGATACGTCATGCTCGATATGCCCATAGAGGCTGTCTCCGATGCGGCCGACTCGCTCGAAAGGAGAGCGCCCAAGGCCGTCTCCGCCCTGCGGACGCTGCTCGATGAGGGTGGGATGCCGTTGCGGGATCTGATGGAGATAAGCGGGGCGGCCCGATCCTCGATCGAGCTGCTCGAGAGAAAAGGGCTGATCCGAATCGAAGAGGTGGAGGAGTTCAGGACACCGGAGGAGGGATGGTGTGATAAATCATATGTCGAGAGATTCGATCTGACAGAGGATCAGAGAAAAGCCCTTAAAGAGATCTCGGAGGCGATCCGATCCGAAAAACATCACGTCTTCCTCCTGCACGGGGTCACGGGAAGCGGGAAAACCGAGGTTTACATGCGAGCGATAGAGCTGACGTTGGAGATAGGTAAAGGGGCGATTGTGCTCGTTCCGGAGATATCCCTCACACCGCAGACAGTAGCGAGATTCACCGCAAGGTTCGGAGAAAGGGTAGCCGTCCTGCACAGTCGCCTCTCGCCTGGAGAGAGATACGATCAGTGGAGGTTGATCAGAGACGGGAAGGCCGATATTGTCGTCGGCCCTCGTTCGGCGGTGTTCGCCCCCGTTAGATCGCTCGGCCTCATTGTGATAGATGAGGAGCATGAGACCTCATACAAGCAGAGCGAGCCAGCCCCCAGATACCATGCCAGGGATGTGGCGATAAAACGGGCGCAGATCGTCTCCTGTCCAGTGGTGATGGGGACTGCGACGCCATCTCTCGAATCGTATTACATGGCCTCCACCGGAAGATACACGCTGATCGAGATGCCCAGGAGGGTCATGGATATAAGCCTGCCGCCGATCGAAATCGTCGATATGCGGTATGAGCTGGTGGGCAGAAGGAACAGAAGCATCTTCTCCTTCAGACTCAGACGTAGGATGGCCGAGGAGCTCAAAAAAGGCCATCAAGTGATGCTCTTTCTCAACAGGAGGGGGTTCTCCACATATGTGTTCTGCAGGGAATGCGGATATGTGGAGAGGTGCGAAAACTGCTCCGTCGCCCTAACGTATCATCGGGATAGAAACCTGATGATCTGCCATCATTGCGGTCTGGAGCGGCCCGTTCCCAGAGGATGCCCCAGATGCAAGAGCATGTATATCAGGCATTTCGGCATCGGCACACAGCAGGTGGAAGCTGAAGTGAGGAAATTCTTCCCGAAAGCTCGCGTCGCACGGATGGATTCAGATGCCGTCTCATCCAAAGGCTCGCATGCCAGGATCCTGGACGCGTTTAGAAAGGGAGAGATCGATGTGTTGGTGGGAACACAGATGATAGCTAAGGGTCTGGACTTCCCAAACGTAACTCTCGTGGGTGTTATAAACGCCGATTTAGCCCTAAACCTCCCGGACTTCAGAGCCGGGGAGAGAGCGTTTAACCTCTTGACACAGGTGGCAGGTAGGTCTGGAAGGAGCGAGAAGGGCGGCATGGTGATAATCCAGACCTATAACCCTGAACACTATAGCATAATAGCCGCTAAAAGCCACGATTACAGGTCCTTCTACGCCGAGGAGATAGCCGCAAGGGAGACAGTGATGTATCCCCCTTTCACGGCGGCTGCATCCGTATTGATAAGAGGGTCGGATGAGGAGATCGTCGTACAAGTCGCCCACAGATTGGCCGAGATGATGAGGGAGCTCAGAGATAAGGAGTTCGGAGGGATCGACATCATAGGCCCTGCCCCAGCCCCCCTAATGAGGATCAGAGGGAGATATAGATGGCATCTCCTGGTCAAATCCATCGAGAGGGAGAGGATGACGCTTTTTTTGAGGGAGATTATGAGCCGAGTATCGTCCAAGGTGATGGCCGGTACGGATCTGATCGTGGATGTGGATCCGATCTCCCTCCTATAAGTCAGGTCTGACCGTGAGAATCGCTCAGACATATTTGAAACGGGAGGCGATTTAATGTGGAGAGATAAATACCTTCTGGCAAAGCCGACGGTGAGAATGGCGATTGAGTGGCCGGTATTAACCGAATGGTTTGATGCTTCTTCGAGCCGGTTTGATCGCCGGGAAAGGAGGTGGTAAGCGATGAATTCAACATCCGGAGGTCGATGCGTTGAGGAGTCCTGGAAACTGTATGATCAAGCCGTGAAGGTTATCCCGATGGCGACCCAGACACATTCCAAGGCGCCTCGGGAGAAACTGCGCGGGGTGGAGCCATGCTTCATCGTCCGGGGTGAAGGTTGTCGTGTGTGGGATCTCGACGGCAACGAATATATCGATCTCCGAAACGCCCTGGGACCCGTCACGCTGGGCTATCGGTTCCCGGCCGTGGACGAGGCTATCCGTCGGCAATTGGAGAGCGGCGTCCTCTTCAGCTATCCGCATCCGCTGGAGGTGGAGGTCGCCGAACGTCTGGTCAAGCTTATCCCCTGTGCCGAGCGGGTGAGATTTCTCAAGACGGGCGGCGAGGCGATGGCCGCCACGCACCGGCTGGCCCGAGCGTTTACGGGCCGCGACCTGATCCTCACCTGCGGATATCACGGCTGGGTCAATACGACCTCCCGCCCCGGAGTGCCGGAACCCATCCGGTCCACCTATCGGGCGTTGCCCTGGGGCGATGCGACGCCCTATGTGGAGGCGTTTAAAGCCTCCCCGAAGGGGATCGCCGCCGTGAGCGTGGCGTGTAACTATGCCGATATCGAAAGGGGACACATCTTCCTGGCCGATCTGAGGGAGCTGACGGAGCGATACGGTGCCCTCCTGATCTTCGACGAGATAGTGACGGGATTTCGCCTGAGCGTGGGCGGGGCGCAGGAGTATTTCGGCGTCACACCCGATCTGGCGGTGTTTTCAAAGGGGATCGCCAACGGCGTTCCGCTCTCCTGCTATGTGGGACGGGCTGAGGTTATGGAGCGTGTGAAGGAGGTCGTGATATCCTCCACCTTCGGAGGCGATACGCTCGGATTGGCGGCAGCTCGGGCCGTGTTGGACGTGTATGAGAGGGAAGACGTGATAGGAACCTTTTGGAAACGCGGCAGACAGCTTCACGAAGGATTCAACGAACGTTGCCGACGTCTGGGGGTACCGGTAGGCTTCCGGGGACTGCCGCCCACAGGACAACTGGTGTTCGAACATCCCGACGCCGGACGCAACGGCGATCTCTTCCTACGGTTCAACGCCGAGGTGCTGAAACGGGGCGTCATCATCTATACGGTGTGTTACCCGAACTACTCGCATACGGAGGCCGATATCGACGAGGCGGTGGAGGTGATGGGCGAAGCGCTGGAGGTGATGAAAACTGAGGGGTTGTTCGATTGAATATGTGAGGTGAAGCCGTGAGGAGCTTACAGGCTCTTGGGCTGATGCTGGGGTTGATGGGGCTGGCAGGTATCGGCGGGGCGGATGAGTTGCCGCCTTTGAAGGGCCGTATTAACCTGGCGGCGGGACGACCCGTCGTCTTCTCTCCTACGCCTAACTATTACCTCACCCGACAGGGAGATACCGACTCGGCCGATCTGACCGATGGACGTCTGACACAACGCGAGGATAGACATATGTGGTTTGAGCCGCTGGCCGTCGGGTGGAGTTACGCCGGAAGGGTCAATTTAGCGGTGGATCTGGGTGGGATGGCAGCGATCGAGGAGATCGCCATCCGCTTCTTAGGCGGTTCGCCGCAGCACGGGATCAGTTTCCCCGGCTGGGTGGAGGCCTTCGTGAGCGAGGACGGGGAGAGATTCGTCAAGGTGGCAGAGTTCTCGCGATGGCGTGAGGGCGACTTCATCCGTTTCGGCGTGCCCGAGGAAAGGGGAGAGGCATGGGTACATTGCCTGCGCTTCACCGGCCTGAACGTACACGGACGGTGGGTGGGATTGCGGTTCTACGGCACGGGCTTGACATGTTCGGATGAGCTCTTCGTGTTCGGCACGAGCACGGATAAATCGGCCACCGCGACGCATCTCGGCTCCCCTAGCGGCTTTACCGTATCGCATCCGCAGCCTTACTTCCATAAGCCAACCCTTCTGTTCATCTCCAATCTGCCCGCACCGGTGCCGTTGGGGATAGTCGTTCCCGAGAGCCTACAGGGGCCTCGTGAGGTGCGCCTGACGTTTGATCTGCCCGAAGGAGTCGAGCTGGCGGGAGGTCATATCGGCGGGGTGGATTTGAGCGAGGTGCGACCTCAAAGTCTGGCGGACGGCTATCGCCGCTACGCATTCACCGCCTCCGTTTCTTCCAGCGATAAAACCTGGGGACGTTTATACCTTCGGGCGCCGACGTGGCACGACGGACAGGAGGGAACGCTGCGTTATGGATGGGCCCACGGCGATTGGCGTAGTCCTACGCTCTCCGTTCCGATCCGGGTGACACATGTGCCGCCCGCTCCTCGTCTGAAACATATCCTCATCTCCCTGGGCTGGTGGGGCTCGAGGGATTCGACGGGATGGCCCGATGTGCTTCGGGTATGGCGACATCTCGGCCTGAACGGCTTCCCGCTCTTCACCCGCTGGATACCTAAAGGAACCGATACGCCCGAATGGAGGCTGCTGGAGGAGGCGCGAGGGCAGGGATTCCTCATCGTCGGCATAGATTCGCCGTTTCACCGATTGCTGTATCGACGGAAGGACGAGGCGGAGATCTACTGTCAGTTCGAGGACGGCTCCCACGGTGATCGACTTTGTCCCTCCTATCGAGGTCGCTTTTACCGGGAGGAGATCCAGCGGCTGGCGAAGGAGTGCGCTCAGATAAAACCCGATTTCCTGACGCTGGACATCGAGCTATGGACCTGGCGTGGGCCGACGGACAGTCGCAGATGTAAGCGCTGTCGGGAGGATTTCCGACGATCGGGCCTGGATAGCTGGGAAAGGTGGCAGGAACGAAAAGGTTTCGAGATGTGGCGTGATCTCATCGGCGCTGTGCGGAAGGCGGTACGGGAGGCGGATGGGCCACATGTGGATGTGGGTTTCATCATCTGCATGTCGCTAATCTGCTTAAAGGAGGTGACCGAGGTGCCGATCGTGACCATCACCCTTAAGGAGGACACCCAGGCGGTGCTGCATAATCCCGACATGGGGTGGATCGTCTACGAGAACTACCCGCTGGATCAACGTCCCAACGGCAGCTCCACGCTCGTGACGCTCCCGGATGAGGATTTTCCCGACGTGGACAACGTCGCGATCATGTTCTCCTGGGCGGATATCGAGAGGCGCGAAGGGGAGTACGATTTCTCCAAGGCCGATTACGCCTACGATTGCTGGCGCAAGCGGGGCAAGCAGATCCAGTTGCGGATGAGCACGGAATCGCTGCTGTGGTGGACTAACTCAGATCCACCCAGCGGCAAGGGGATACCCGATTACGTGTTGGATCGACTGCCGCCCGATAAAAAGCAGATCCGCCGCTGGAGCGGAATCCCATATGTGGTCGTCGACGCCCGCGATCCGTTTTACCTGGAACGGCTCGAGGCGTTCCTCAAGGCCGTCTCCAGGCATTTCTCAGGCGAAAGGAGGGTCACGCTGGTTGACCTGCGCGGTTTCGGTCTGTGGGGTGAATGGCATTCGGGATATCGGTATGAGTCAGTCGAAGCAAGGAGGGAGGCCCTCATCAGGATCATAGACCTCTACTCGGAGGCGTTCAAGGAGAATTACGTGGCGCTCAGCTATTCATACGACCCCGATAGTCCAGAGGAGTATTACGCCGGGCCCTGCGACCGATATGATCCGAAATTTACTACGCATTACGCCGACTATCTCTACTATTCGGCCTTCGATTACGCGTTGAGGAAGGACAACGTGACTTTCCGACGGGACGGGGTCGGCGGAGCGGTGCACTCGAATGAGCGTCGATTATGCGAGGAGGCGTTCCGTATCTGGAGGAAAGCCCCTATGGTCTGCGAGTTCGTCGTGGGATATCGGCAGGCAAAGCAAGGAGGCAGGGAGCACGTGACCTGGTTCGTCGAGGACGCCCTCAGCTTGCATCCCAATTACATCAACCTGTTGGGCTGGCAGGCCAGAGATGCCAGGGATTTCCTGTATGAACGGCCGGACCTGATCGCATATGGTCTGCGCAACATGGGCTATCGACTTCTTCCGACACGCGTGCGTTACCCGGGAGCCATCAGAAACGGCGAGGCGTTCTCGCTTGAGATGGAATGGGTCAATAGAGGAGTCGGTCGGGCGCTACAGCGATATGAGCTGCGAGTGCTCCTCGCGGATGCCGATGGGAGGGTCATCGGCACCTGCCGGGCGGGTCCGATGGAGACGGACAGATGGATTAAGGGTAAAAGTTATCCTGTGGTTAAGGAAATCGTCTTCCGCGATGTTCCTCCGGGTAGATATGAGCTACGGCTGACGCTTGTAGATCCGCTCGACGGGCGGATTATCGCCCTGCCGCTCGTTGATCGATGTGATGATGGCTCCTATCGTCTCGGCACCATTCTCGTAAGGTGAGCTGAGCGCCTCCCCCTACTCGAAACAGATGACCTTCCCGTCCAATGTGGAGAGATAAAGACGTCCGGCAGCGGCCGCCATACCGTTAAAAACGGGCGGCGAATTGAGCTTGTACTCCCGAAGCCTCTCGCCCGAATCGGCATCGATCACCCATAAAAGAGCGCCTCTTCTGCCTTCGAAAGCGGCGAAGGGATCCTTGGGGTCGACGATATCGGGCGGCCCCGCTATGAAGAGCATTGATCACAAAGACGTCCTTCCACTGAAACCACAGCCAAGTTAAAGGGTGCTTCGGCCGCTCCCATAGCTTCTCACCGTTCTCGACCGAGAAAGCCATTAGCTTCTCCGGACTCGCGTAGAGGACAACCCCACTGTGGAGGATAAGCGTGCCGATCCAGAGTCCGTTCCCCTTGTCCTCGACCTTTGTGCGCTATCGCTCCTCGCCGGTTTTGAAGTCCAGACAGACGATCGAGTTACCGTCCACGAAACAGACGGCATCTCCATCGGCGGAGGGGTTAAGCACGGGATCGACGGATGGATGCTTGCCGCGGACAAAGGTGATGTACTCCATCTTCGAGCCGCTGTAATCCCTCGTCATCCATAAGGTTTTGCCGGTTTGAGCGTCGACCGCCATCAATTTCAGGCGACCATCGCGGAAAACGGAGAGTATGAGGACGCCTTTGCAATACAGGCTCTCTCTCGTGTCCTCAGTGCCTTTGTAAACCTGCATCACCTTGCCCGTGCGGGCGTCAAGGCGTGTGACTCCTTCCATTCACGCCAGCCCCATCTCTCGATCGGCACCTGCCAGAGCAGAACTCCGTTGAACGCGTCTTGGGCGACCAGAAACCATCTGTCCGGAAGCGGATGGTCGCCGGTCAGGCTGATCGGCGCCTCGTCGACGAGGTAGAAGATCCTGCCGAGCACTGTCACGATTGCTGTTACGCTCGAATCGGTGTCATGTGATCTGAACCACAGCGGTCCGGCGATCCACTGATAATGTTTAGGCGGTCCGACCACCTTATCGTTCGCCACGGGATTGCTGTCCGGCCCGTGAAGATAATGCGTCCACTCATCGATATCAGGCGTCCAGGGTTTTCTCACAACGATCCATACGCCCTGACGCTCGATTATCCGCGGGGATGTGATGCCAATATCCCTCCGTAGATGCCGTTTTGAGCTGATGGCATTTCTGGCTTTCTCCAGGGCGGATCCATCGGTGTCAAGTGCCTGAATTACAAAAGAACAATGTAGTGGGTTAGTCAAGCTGGGAAACAGGCGGGGGAGGTTATCTCGGCAAGGAGAGAGACAAACCATGAGAACCTTATGGTCTTATTCCACAGGGTCCGGGCGAGGACAGAGACCTTAACAACCACCGCCACAGCGGTTTTATCAACGGCAGATCTTTTAACGCCTAAAGCTTCGACATCAGATGCATCGCTAGGCCGGAGAGAATGGGGATGAGGAGGTTATCGTTTATCTTTAGCGGCAACAGCTCTGCCAAAGTGGCGATGAACGCTCCGGTAAGGGCGACATGTGGTGGGAGTAAAGGGAGGCTTATGACCAGGCAGGAGAGAAAACAGGCCGAGCTCCCCTCTAAACTCTTCGACCTTATCAGCTTCGTCCTACCCCACTTTATCCCCACCACGGCGGCGAAGAAATCGCCGAATATCAGAAACATCATGCTGACGATGGCGATCACCTTGGAGAAAAGGATTATACTCAGAAGAGCGCCGATGAGATAATACCCAGAGCCGGTCACCTTCTGATGTTCGTCCTTCCTGAGCAAGGCGGAGAAACGCATGATCAAAAGCCGATTTATCGGAGGATACACGAACCTCAGGAGCTCCGAGGTGAAATAGACCAGGGCTACAGCACTAAGGATTACTACGGCAAGACTCTTCTTATCCTCGGGGAAGAAGTAGTAAAAAAAGGGGATTAACAGTCCCGCGAAGTGAATTGCTTTCCTTCTCAACTCGTGATTGACCTTTTCATCTCCTCTCATCTTCCGTCAGAACCTTTCCTGTATCTCGCCTGAAGTTTCGCTATCTCGGACATGATTCTCTCTCCGATCTTCGAATAGACCTCCCTGGGACGGGACGCGTTCCTGAGCTCCTTCATATCCATAGGGCGGCCGAAGTGGACGTTTATCTCGGCCCGTTTTATGAGAAGGGCGCCGCGTGGAAGCGCCTTCTCGGTGCCGCTGATGTAAGTCGGGATAACCGGAACGGTGGAGTGATAAACGATGAAACCAACTCCAAGGTGGGGTTTACCTAAACTCCCGTCATAGCTGCGCGTGCCCTCGGGGAAGACGAGCACGAGCTTGCCGCTTTCAAGAAGCGTGATGGCGGTTTTTAAAGCTTTTCTATCCGGCCTATCCCGCTTGACAGGGAAGGCGTTCAGGTATCTGAGGAAATCGCCGACCGGTTTCGGCCTGAACAGCGTATCGCGGGCCATGTAAAACAACTCCCTCTTCAAGGCAGCTCCAAGTATCGGCGGATCGAGATAGCTGACATGATTGGAAGCTATCAGAGCACCGCCCTCATCGGGGATGTTCTCCCGACCCACCACACTAAGGTGAAAGGCCCATGTGAAAAGCGGCACGGCGATCCTGTAAAGTATGTTCTGAAACCTCTTCTCCGAATAGGACCCATACATAAGCTCCACACCAAATAACCGATTTGACACTAATTATACTACTCCCATGCTCCAGGCTCAAGGCCGATATCGTCCTCCGATTAAACATCGATTCAAAGTCAGGGGGAATTCATCCGAATCTTAGAGGCCCAGGTCCTCGCATCCCCATACAGCGTGTCAAGTCAAATGATAATGTTACCGAGAAGGTTTTTCAACTGCCGTCAAGCCTTACGCTTGTAACAGCAGCGTATCCTGCCGATAAGGTATAGCTGGAGATCACCTCCGCATCTGAACACAAATCATTGAAGCACTCTCTCTAACGAAT
>JAGGXZ010000199.1 GCA_021162805.1 Candidatus Poribacteria bacterium | reverse complement strand
GTGAGGGATTCTTGGAAGGAGTTTCGTTTGGAGCCTTATTTCTCCTTATCTCCTCTGAGCTATTGAAAGGGGGTGATAAAACTGGGGGTAGATCAGCATTGGCTCTCTAGCTCTCCAATAAGGTATGACTTGTTCAACACAGCGGATTCCAAAGGGTTCTTTTCGATAGTGGGAAAGGAAGCCCGAAAGTAGTGCACGCGGATTCAGCCTCCTCAAGCAAAGAGAAAAGGAGCTACTGTTCACTTTCCCTTTGCGGGGGAGCTTTCGAAAGCTCCGATGTCAGGGGCCTTCCCCAGGAAGCGCCTTTTGCCCTCGAAGTCAACCTTCACCTCCTTGAGCGGTTTCGCCCTGTCTATGGCAGGACTTCCAGCAAGGAGTCGGAAGTCGTACTTCTTGGGGTTTGCAAATTTCGGGTCGAGATGGAGCGAGTGGGCGTCCTGAGATTTGGCCCACTTCTCAACGGTCTCTCTGATTGGATTGCCGTGGGGAGGAAGTTCCACATCACCCTTCCCGTTTCGCCACCAGAGGTTGAAATCGCTCCAGTGGGAGGCAATTGCTTCGAGCTTGGCGCTCTCGTCCCAGACCCAGAAACCCAAGCCAGCTCCACCGTTCCCGGCGATTATGTTGTTGAGGATGAAAATTCCCCGGCTCACCGCCTCCTTGCCCGTGTAGTGGATTCTCCTCTTCCCGCCGGCAATGAGGATGCCGTAACCTTCGTTACCGAAGATGGTGTTGTGAATGAGGCGAGTGCCGAGCGTCTCGTAAAGCATTATCCCCACTCCCGTCTTGTTCTCTCGGAGCGACCCTCGCCACCTCCTGGTGTGGCAGATGACGTTGTTGACCGCCACATTCCCTTCCAAGCACGCCTCGAACTCCAGCCCGGCGATGAGGTTTCCATGAAGGAAGCACCGCTCGACGAGATTGTTCTTGCATCCGTAATCGAACCAAATCCCCTTACCGTTGTTATTCCTCGCGATATGGCCTATGATGCGGTTTCCCGAAGGGGCTCCGCCTACCACCTTCACGCCTCCAGAGTGCCAAAGGGGCCCGAACCTCCACGAGTTCTCATCGGTGACGCACCCCTCAAGGACGCTATCGTGGATGCTGGCGGAGATCCCGCACCTCCCGTTGTGGTTAGCGACGCACCTTATCATGCGGTTGTTCCTCCCTGCCACCCGGAAGCCGTCGAGGTTGTTCCACTCCGCCCAGCAACCTTCGATGACGATGTCCCTCCCTATGACATCGAAGGCGGCCTCCTTGTGGTGGTTGGCCACATACATAACCGTCAAGCCCTTGAACCGCAAGTGACTGCCCCGCACGAAGATCCCCCGTTGCCTCACCGCCACCTCCACTCTGGAGAGGGACGTCCCGTAGGGGACGGCGATGTAAAGTTTTCCGTTCTCATCGTCCACGAAGAAGGTGTTCATCATCAAAAGCCCCCTGGCCGGGACCTGCTTGAGCGGCCTCCCGTCGACGAAGACCATCTCGCACCTCTTGGCATACGGTCCGAAGTCCTCCCACTCCTGTGGGTAGTGGGCATCGAGCCGGTATTTCCAAAGGGCGACCCAGACAGGATTCCCCGGAATCTGCTTCCACTCCCGAAAGATTTCGCTCCCCTTGATGATTGCCTTCCCCTCGTGCCTGGGGCAGGCTTTTATGACGATGGGCTTATCCTTGGTTCCGCTGGCCTTTATCGTCACCGACTCCCGATACACTCCTGCCTTTATCAGCACCACATCCCCCGGCTTGAGGTCCGTCACCGCTCGCCCTATGGTTTTGAAGGGGAGTTCCTCCGTGCCCGGGTTGCGGTCAGATGCTTTGGGGTGATTTGCGTCCACGACGTAAGTCCTCGCAAGGCAGAGATGAGGCAGGACCATCACAAGGAGCAACGCCAAAACTCGCATATTCCATACCTCCGACACAGCCTATCACACCTGGAAGGGATTTCCCTTGATGATCGTGTACTCCAGCTCCATCCTACAGCTTTCCCCATCCCATCTGAACAGAATCAGATTGGCCCATTTTCCAACCGCTATCTCGCCCATTCTATCATCCACCCCCAGAAGCCGAGCGGGAATTGAGGAACACATCCTGATGGCATCCTCCAGATTGATCCCGGCGAATTTGACCAGATTCCCCACCCCTTTATCTAACCTCAGAGCTGATCCGGCCAGATACTCCGTTCCGATCAGTCCCACCCTGCCGTCTTCTCTGACTTCAACCTTCCCGTAGACACCGGGCGGCATCCCGGCGGCAAAGACAGCATCTGTGACCCCTATCACCTTCCCCTTACCCTTGCATCTGATGAAACATTTGACGACGCTGGGGGGGAGGTGATGGCCGTCGGGTATAATGCTGGCATAGAGCTCATCAGCGGCCAGTTGATCCCAGATATAGTTAGGGTGTCGCCTTATCCTGGCATGAGCACCGTTGCCTAGGTGGGTTGAAAGCCTCGCGCCCGCCTTTATCGCGTCCTGGATATGTCCCGTCTCGGCGCCGGTATGTCCGATGGCCGGTAGGATACCCTCATCAGCGAGCCTTTCGATGAATTCCACAGCGCCCGACCTTTCAGGTGCGAGCGTGACATATCTTATCCGTCCCTCAGCCGCCTCTTGAAACTCCATGAATTCATCCCAGTTCGGATCGCGCACGTGTTCCTTAGGGTGAGCCCCGCGCGGTCCATCCTCCTCGGAGATATAAGGTCCCTCCATGTGGATACATACGACGTAATCGGCCATCTCCTTATCGGTGCATGCTTCTGAGATCGCCCTTATCGAGCGCAACATCCTCTCATGTGATCCCGTCGTAACGGTGGGACAGAAGGCCGTCACACCGGTCTTTATCATCGATTCCCTCATCTTATAGACCGTATCCGTCGAGACATCCTCGGCGTTGAGGCTCACACCGGCGAATCCGTTGACCTGGATATCTATCAGCCCGGGAGCGAGGATCAAATCCTCGTCTCCTATCGCACCATCGGGCTTTTGGGATGATGGCGTGATGGATCTTATCACCCCATCCTCTATATCGATCACGCTCAATCTCATCGTGTCATATAGCTTGCCGAACACCCTCATGGTTAACCTCCTGTGTTTTCCCTTCCGACATTTAAGGGAGGTAGGCTCCTAACATAGACGTCCTGTTGCGGGAACGGGATCTCCACCCCGTGTTCCCGAAAGGCAGCCTCAATGGCGTAGTTTATATCGCTTATCACCCGTCTTCTGATCGTCGGCGAGGAGATCCACACCAGAAGCTCGAAGTTCAGCGATGAATCGCCGAACTCGTTGAACCAGACTTCCGGCTGTGGATTATCCAGCACGTCAGGATGCTCCCTTGCGATCTCCATCAACAGCTTGGTCACAAGCTGAATGTCAGAACCATACGCCACGCCCACGGGGATGTGTATTCTGATCTTCGGATCCCCTAACGTCCAGTTTATCACCTGGCCTGAGACGAAAACGGAATTGGGAACGATAACGGAGATGTTATCCGGCGTTGATATGGTCGTCGATCTTATCTTGATATCCTTTATCACCCCTTCCATATCGCCGACGGAGATCAGATCGCCGACCCTGACGGGCCTTTCAAACATCATGATCAGGCCTGAGGCGAAATTCGAGGCGATATTCTGAAGCCCAAAGCCGATCCCAAGCGAAAGCACGCCGGCTATAAGCGCCAACCCCTTCAAATCCAGACCTATCATGTTTATGACCTGATAGATCACGATCGCCATGATCAGATAGTGTATCAATCTAAGTATGGTAAACTGGGTTCCTTCATCTAGATGCGTTCTGGAGAGGAGCTTGCTTTTGAGGATCTTCTGTAGTTGCTTGGATACTATCCAGGAGACCACGACGAAAGCCGTCATTTCTAGGATCAGGAAAGGAGTTATGGCTATGTTTCTGATCGTGAAAAGTTTGAAATTGAGGATATCGAGGATCGTCTTCATCATTTGCCCTCCGGGTTGATTATACTGGTCATCTCCTCAGCGGTTATCTTTCCGCCGGGACCAGCGAATTGGAGCGTAACCCTGTTTATCACATCCCCTTCCTCGACCGCCTTGACGTCTAATGTGACCTTTATCTTATCGCCCGGTCCGATCTCTCCCAGATCGAGGGATAGGATTCCATCCTTGAGGGCAGGCTGTCCGATAGGGCTTTTCGCATCGAGGTATTTCAACTTCGACGGGATCTCATCCATCAGCTTAACCGCTTCGGCCTTGGCCGAGCCCACGTTGGTCACGAGGATCGTGTAGGAGAACCCGTTACCCAGTATAACAGGGTCCTCGCTATCGGAGATCTCCACCTTCAGCTCCGGCTTCGCCACGGCCACCAAGGTGATAGCGGCCTTGGCGGATCCCCCTCGAGGGGAGATCGCCTCAAAGTTCAGCTCATATCTGCCGGGCGATGTGGGAACTATTTCGAGTTTAACCGGTTTGGATTCTCCCGTGCCGATCCTGCCGATCTGAACTTCATTCTTACCGCCGTCGATCTCCACGCCATCCGGCGCTATTATCTCGATCCTCACGTCATCGGCATCGCTTGTGCCGGAGTTTGTGAGATTTAGCTCTATCTCATAGCTTCTCCCAACCTTGGCCGCCAGGATGTCATGAGAAGGGGTAAGGCTCAGTTTGGGTGCCGTTACCCTAGTGATAGTCCCATCCGTAAGGCTCATATCGCCGTAGATCGCCTCCCCTTTTATCTCCCAGATCCCCTCCCTTAATGGGGTAAGAATCATCGTGAAGGATTTCGAACTCCCAGGTGAGACACGGCCGCTCTTCCACGTAACCGTTTCCCTTTTCTCATCCGCCTCCCCATCGATCGCCCTCACGAGCTTCATCCCCTCAGTGGGGATATGAGCCTTCAATTCAACGCCATCGATCGAGCGGTTGCCCTCATTGCTCAGGGAGAGCGTATATGTGATCTGCGAACCAGGGGCTGTTATCTCCGGTCCGTTTATCGACAGCTTGAGCCGAGGAGGGATAACCTCCATGTTCGCCTCTCCTATGCTCTGTATCCCCTCCGCTGAAAGGGCTGAAATGGTACATTTTTGGCTTCCCGGCCTGAGAGGCAATATCTCAACAGACACCTGCATCTTTTTGCCTGGAGCTATCTCATCGATATTCGGGATCGACCCAACAAGTCTGAAACCCTCGGATGCCAGGTTCAGACGAACCTTTCTGGCAGGGGATGTCCCTGAATTGGAGAGCTCGATCTGCAGCTTTACCTTTTCCATCATGTTCGCCTTTGCAGGTCCACGGACCGATATCTTCAACTGGGGTGCTTTCCACTCCGTTGATACCTCCCCTTTGCTTATGATCTGTCCCGATCGATCGAACAGTTCAACCCCTATAAGTGCCTTCCCCAGCCCCGGCTCGGTCAATCCCAAGGCAGCCTCGGCGAGACCCTTAGCATCGGTCTGAAGGGTTATCTGCTTGGCTCCATCTTCAAAAAGCGCCTCTATCAGTCCCTCGGTCTTCAGAATCGAATAGCTCACCTTCATTCCCTCGATTGGAGAGCCATCTGTAGCCTTGAAAACCTTCGTTCTGAGCCTTATCGCGTTGCGGGCGTTATCCGAGAAATTCACCACACTCACGGAGTCAGGGGGAAACTCCCACGCGATATCCAACCATTGACAGGTGACATATGCGGTTCTCTGAGAGCTCATGGGTATGGAAGGACAAATAGCTATAACCTTTGTCTGCCCCGGATATGTCGCCGATATCCCCACCCACGTATCGCCCGGCTCCAATTTCAAGCTCCTGCCGTCCCTGGGATTTCGTTTCAGATCGAGCGATGAGGAATTGGTATATGTGACGGCATATCTGTTGTTCACCTTACCTTCGTCATCTGCCTCGACGATATCGCCGGTCGAACCGGGAAAATCGCTCAACACCCACTCCACCCTCACGTTGGGCACGGGGTTGCCCTTAGAATCGATCGCCCTGACGACGATCAGATGCTCCGTCATCACCGGGTTAACGTCGATCTCGGGCGTGTCATCCTCCGTAGGCTGAAGGATCAACATGGCCGGATGGCCGTTCGAAATGGAGGTTTCACGGGGTAGGATGGGAACATATAGTCTCTCCCCGGGCATGATGAGTTCGGGATCGGAGATGATGTTGACCTTCAGGAACTCCCGCCATCTGTCCTTCGAGCCCAGATATTCCTCGGCGAGCTTGCGCAGCGTATCGCCTTCCTTGATGATCACCACCCTGGTGGGTATATCCACACCCTCGCGTTTAACTATTCGCGACCGGGATAAAGCGGGAAAAAGCATAAGGAGAAGCGATATGATAAGCATCCCCTTTTTCATCCCGAACCACCTCATCGTCCTAGATCCAGATATACGGTATCGGCGTTCTGTGCCGTTATCACCAGCCGTCCGGTTTTAACCGGCCTATCGAATTTGATGTTGATCGTCCTGCCATCCCCGTTTATGAGGTCGAAGAAGTTGTCGCTATAGGAGATGGGTTCGGCATCGCCTTCGAACTTGAGCTGAACTAATCTGGCATAGCCGTCCGAATATATCCTTACGTCGGCCGTTTTCTCGCTTCGACTCACCAGTTTAACCCCTAAATTCGTCTCGGGTATGGCGAGATCCTTAACCTGTGTGAAGAAATGCCTGTTTTCGGAGAGGACCCTTCCGTCCGAGAAGAACCTCACATAGAGAAAGTCGGTCCTGACATCCTCCGGATTGGCGTTGACCTCTCCCACCTTGGTGGCTCCGTTCTCCTTGACCTTCACCTCAAGTCTCTCCTCCAGCTTGATCTTCCCCGAGAAGTTCCGGAGCTGTATAAGGAGCTCGCCCTTTAACGGTGAGAGCCTGCCGTTCGATATCCACAGCGAGAACCACTCCTCGGTTTCCGGTTTTATGGAGACCAGCACCTCGCTGAAGGCCCTTTTCAGCTCGTAGTAGGCCATCTTCGGGCAGAGGTAATAATCTATTAGGCTCCAGCTGATGTTCGGACAGGGAGCGACCAGATCCCATACCAGCACGCCGCCGTTTATGAACTTCAGCCTTCTGTAGTGCTCGACGTAATGCTTCAATATCGTCGCCTGGGCGAGTTGAGCCGCCCGGATGAACTCGATCACGTTTCTAGGAGGGCCGAACTCCGAACTCCAGTATATCATCCGTTCGATCTGCATCATATGGTATTGCCATTCGTCGTTTATCGGCCAAATCTTATCAGGAGGGAAGAACTTCAGGAGGCTCTCGTAGCAGGGCGGAGCCTGGCAACCGAACTCGCTCATGAATCTGGCCTGATCGGAGATCTTTCTATAATCTTTATACCCGAACCACACGTCCCAGTTATGCCTATCCCCTTCCTCGGGGGAATCAGCCCACTCGCCGCCCGAAGGACTGCCCGGATGATAGGGTCTGGTGGGATCAAGCTCGGAACATATCTCCGGCAGCAGATGATAGAAGATCCTGTGATCCCGAGTGTCGAGCCCCTTCGATTCGGCGAGGACTTCGTTCTCGTTGTTGCCACACCAAAGCACTATGGAGGGGTGATTTCTCAGGTGTCTGACCATATACTCCGCCTCTGGCCTGACCAGATCGACGAAGTGATCGTCCTCCGGATAGACGCCACAGGCGAAGAGGAAATCCTGCCATACCATCAATCCCATCTCATCGCACAGGTCATAGAAGATGTCGCTTTCCACGATACCTCCGCCCCAGACCCTTATCATGTTCATGTTCCCATCGACGGCCATCTGAAGAACGCGTCTATAGCGATCCTCCGTGATGGCGGGATAAAATAGGTCAGGCGGCACCCAGTTCGCCCCTTTGGCCCAGACCTTGATCCCGTTGACGGTGAAGTAGAAGACCCTCCCGTTGGGGGATTCATCCGAATATCTGACCAGCTTGACCTCTCTGATCCCGAAACGCAGATGCATTTCATCGGCCACTTCGCCATCCAACAGAACCTCCGCCTTCATATCGTAGAGATATGGCCTGCCGATATTCCACGGGAACCACAGCTTCGGATCCTCCACGAGGTGGCAGAACCGATATCTGTTTTCACCCGGTTCCGCCTTGAGATGATGTTCACCGCTTATGAGACTGTCCTCACAGGAGGCCTCGAATTTGAAAAGCAGCTCCCTCTCGGATCCCAGAAAGTTGGTCAGCGTGAGTTCGATCTCCACCTCGGCCTTACCCTCATCCAGGAGGGTAGATTTGACGAATATGTCATCGATGCGGATCGAGTCCACCAGCTCGATCAGGACATCACGATAGATCCCCGTGGGCATTATGGGCGGCGCCCAATCCCAGCCATAGCCCATCTCGGCCTTTCTCGTGTAGAGCCTCTCATACGTAGTGTTCCAGACGGGTAGGGGTTCACCCGCCCGCTTCCACGACTCAAGCTTGGGTGAGCCGAGCTTAACTGAGAGCAGGTTCTCGGAGCCGATCCGAACCTCATCTGTGATATCGAAGACAGCAGGGTAATGCATGTTCTCATGTTCACCGATCTTCCTGCCGTTCAGATATACGGTGGCGAAGGTATCAAGTCCCTTGAAGATCAGGAACACCTTTTTGCCCTTTCGATCCAGTTTAAATCTTCTGCGATACCACCAGTCCTTTTCGTCCATCCAACGGCACAGCTCGGCGTTTCGCCCATAATACGGGTCTGGTATCTTCCCCGCCCGTTTCAGATCCAGATGCACCTCGCCTGGCACACTGGCCGGGATTGCGGGGAGATGGGGTTTCCTCTCAAGGTGTAGTCCGATATCCTCACCCACACCGGGATCGACATAGTAAAGATCCCACTCCCCGTTCAGGGACAGAAATTCGTTTTTAGACATGAAATCCCTCCCTACAATTGAGAAGCGTTAGCATGTTGAACGTTTTAGTTCAACACGCTAGCGGCCGAAGATTGATCAGAGGACAGGTCTGAAGAATCTCCGTGCCTCATCTTCAGGCGAGCGGAGACAGAAGGAGGACTCCTTGCATCTGGAGCATCTGCCAACGGCTATCGGTTCATCCGATCGCCATACTCCACCGGCTGATCTCAGGGTCTTCCTCAAAATCTCCCTCAGGGCGGCGATTCTCTTATCCATTTTTCCTCCGTTAATGGCCTCGATCATCCTATCATACAGATCGACATCTTTTTCCCTCACCCTTTCGATGGCTTCGTCCAGGTTCGTCCATCTCATCCCCTCAAGATCCATATAGCACCTGAGGGCGGTTTCGATCAGCCGGAATATCCTGATCTCCCTGGCCAGATCGGTCTGATCAGCGAAGGTGATCTCCTTCATGAGGACGGAAAGCTCACATCTGTATCTCCTCTGATCCGACTCGTTAAGTTTAAATCGGCGTCTCTTAAGCTCGGAGAATCTCTCCCTTGCCTCACCGAGAATGGACATCGTATCAAAGATCACCTCGGCATCTGCCAGCGATAGATACTCAGGAGGCACATACCCGTTTCGTTCAGCCGAGCGGATCATCCTTTCCAGTTCCCTCAACCCTATAACCTCGAAGGATATAATATCCCCATTCATCCCATACCAAAGCCTCTCCAGGCATTGGGGTTCGGATTGAGCTACGACGACAAAGCGTAACTTCACCGGTTCGTTCAGGAGGAAAACCCCGACCACATCGTTTCTCAGGCGAAGATGCTCCACAACCTCCATCATCTCGGCTTTCATGTTCCTCACCCCTCATAATTATATCTCGGGGGAAAACTCGAGATTGACCTTTCGGGGATGTTTCCTCTGATATTCCCTTGAGTTCGGATCTTTATAGATATCGAAGTTCGAGTTGTTGCAGAGCTTACTTTGTGTCAGGGCATAAATTATGAGGTTGATCCCCAGCTTCACCTGAACGGTGGATGCGGCCATAATTGACGTAGCTCTCGCCCACTGCGGGCTGAGTTCACCGTGTGTGATCACACCCACGACCTTCCCGCCGGACTGTACCAGCTCCATCCTCCTCAACTGCCCCGGGAGATTGCCTATCATATTAGGATAAAGCAGTATCTGATGATCGGGCGCTATAGGTGATCGGGCGGAATTCGGAACCAGTTCACCCTGCCATATGCCATCGACCAGGATAAAACCGCCCCTCTGGACGTAATCTGCCAAGGCCTGCTTGGTTTGAGCGTTTGATAGCTCGCGGGAGGGTTTCACCAGCAAAAAGGGGGCTTTAAGCGTGTACAACCCGTTCGGGTCGACCGTCAGGATGCCCGACCTCGGATCTACATTCACCTTGGTCTTATGATTCATGAGATTGGCCAGATTTTTCAGCCCGAAGAGGGCCCTATCGAACGTCCTACCCAGCGATCTGAGCCTGAGAATGGCGATCGTACATGTTCCGGATATCTCACCTGTTGAGGGATCGTTCTGAATCGTGCTTTGAACTGCCGCTGTCTTCGCCGCCGCCTCAGCAGCCGGTTTCGATGCTTTTACTGACGTCTTAGCTTGAGCCGTGCTCTCAGCGGTCGTTGCCGTTTGCTGAGTTGTAGCGGCACATCCCAGGAAGATCGCGATAACCCCCGACAGCACGATATACAGACAAATCTTCCTCATGTTTAAAACCTCCTGTTGGTTTTCTACGGCTGATACTATATCACCTGCCGTCGGTCAAGTCAAGCGCAAGGACAGGCTATAAATATCAGAAGGGATAAGGATAATGAGGCTACACCCCTATAGGGCAGAAAATTGGGTTATCATGGGAGGTATCACCGCAGGGATATCTCACCTTTGCTCGGAGAAGAACCTCGCCAGGGTTTCCTGGATTACAGCAAGCCTCGGCGGTTTGTTCAACACGGCATCCACCTCGATGGGCATCTCTCCCTCAGCCCTCATCCTGGCGCCCCATCCCGTCATCATGATCACCGTCGTTTCGGGCGACTCATCCTTAACCGTCCTTGCAACCGCTCTGCCATCCACGTAAGGCATCCCGAGATCAGTGATGACCAGATCGAACGGCTCTCTCCTTTCAATGGCAGCTCGAAAGGCGTTCAGCCCCTCCTCTCCCCCATCGGCAACTTCCACCGTATGACCTTCGCCCTCCAACATGTCTTTCATCAATCTGCGCAACAGGGGTTCGTCGTCTATCACCAGGACCCTAAGCGGTCGTATGTTCACGCCCCTCTCCTCCGCTTCCTGTGGGGTGGCATCGGCTCTGTGTGCGGGGAAGATCAGTCGTATAGTTGTCCCCTTTCCCAATTCGCTTTCGATCTCTATCTCGCCCTCATGTCTTTGCATGGTCCCATACACCATCGCCAGTCCCAATCCGGTTCCCTGCTCCCCCTTTGTGGAGTAGAAGGGTTCCAGGCATCTCCGTCGTGTCTCCTCATCCATACCTATGCCCGTGTCGGAGACCTCCACGAGGACGCTATCGTCGATCGATCGGGTTCGGATCGTGATCCGGCCCCCTTCCGGCATAGCGTCCACGGCGTTGATCACAAGGTTGGTCATAGCCTCCCTTATCTCGCTTTCGATCCCCATGATATAAGGCAGTCCTTTCTGAAGCTCTAATTTCATTTCAATTACGATGCCTCTTTCCTGGGGCATATCCCGCCATCTCGGTCTCGTCAGATCGATCACCTGCTCGGCCATCCGGTTCAGATCGACAGGAAGCAGCGGCTCTCGCTCATCGCGGCTTCGATAGAATTCACGCATTCTTGAGACGATGTTAACTATATCCTCTCCCGCCGTCTTGATGATCCTCAGGTACTGTCTGGCGGTATCGCTCAGGTTCGGTTCGTTTCTGAGCATTATATCGGCAAATCCGATCACAGGGGCGAGGGCGTTATTGATGTCATGGGCGATCCCCGACGCCATTTGTCCAAGCGCTTTGAGCCTCTCCTGTTGCATCATCGCCTCTTGAGCCTGGCGCAACTCCTCATAGGCGCTCTCAAGATCCAGGTGGAGCTTCGTCTGATACACCGCTAGGGCCACATATTCCCCCAGTTGCCTGAGGAATTCAACTTCACTTTCATCAAAGGCGTTTACCTCGCGGCGTGCAAGGGCCAGCAGTCCGATCGCCTTGTCGCTGGTCATCAGAGGGATGATCAGCATCGAGCCTAACCCTGCCTCGGAGAATTTCCGATAACAGGCATCTTCGAGCTTTGTCAAATCAGGGGTATGTATGACCTCGCCTCTCAGTGCGGAACGGAAAACGGTGTTTTCGACGTGAAAGACACGTCCCTCTTCAAACCCCAGCTTCTCTACGATCGGCTGAGCTTTCGAGCCGATCGTGTTCAGCTCTACCGTATCACTGGTCTCATCGTAAAACAACACACAGCCATATTCGATGTTCAACGATCCTTCCAGGTAGCCGAGCATGGTTCGTAGGATGCTTTTCAGATCATGGAGTTCAAGCATGGACCGCACAATTCGATTGAGGATGGTGAGTCGGGAGAGCTGAATCTGAACCCTTTCTCGAGCCCGTTCACGGACGATGGCCTGGGAGATCCGCCTGGCCACCTTTTCGATCATCCCTATATCGCTCTCTGAAAATCCCTCGGGTTCGCTACAGCAGACACATGCTACGCCCAGGAGTTCATCCCCTGTGCTCAGTGGTGCCAACACGAAGGACCCCGCCTCGATCAAGCTGGCTATCTTGTCCCCACAGGGAAGATCTGTCACTTTCTTAACCACCACGGTCTCCCGGCTGCGGATCACATCGGCGAATCCACCATACTTTTCATATGGCAGATCCGGAAGCTCTGACGGCACACAGGGTGGGATCAACCTGCCCCGATCGGCATCCCAGAGGAAGATATAGCAGTGGACGTGGAAAAGCTGAGGGATCAATTCCGCTGCACTTTCGCATACGTTTTGAACGCCGTTTGCCTCGCTCAGAGCCATCTCGAGCCTAAGCAGGGCGGAGTTGAGCTTGGCTTCCTCATTAACCATGTGAAACAGGCGGGCGTTTTCCAAGGCGATAGCGGCCTGGCCCGCCAGCGTGCGGAAGAAGTCAACATCTTCCGTTGAAAAGAACTTAGGATGCGTCGTCAGAAGATGCAGAACGCCTATGGTTTTATCCTGAACCACAAGGGGGACTCCTAGATACGAGGATAAGTTGTTATCGCGGATGAGATCGTGATGCATCTGTAGCCGTGGGTCCCGCGTCAGATCGTATATGATGACCGGCTCCTGGCGATCCACAAACCAATGTAAGAGGCTATCGGCGAGCGTAAAAGCCTCCTCCTCTATGATCGTTCCATTGGGCAGACGCATGGCGAAGAGCCGCATCCCTTTCTCGTCCCCGTTGAACATGCTGAGAGCCACCGCATCCGCTCCCAGCTTCCCTGGAACGTTATCGAGAACGGTGTGTATGATATCGCGGATAGACCGACGTGAGATGATGGCCCGATCGATGTCCCGCAGGGTGGTGAGCCGCGTAAGCCGCTCCTCGGCCTTTCGGAGCCGACGCACATGATCGATCGCCAGAGCAAGCTGCTCGGACAGATTCTGGAGGACCCTGACGTCCCCTCTGCCGACAGCCTCATACCAGCGGCTGGCCAATACGATCGTTCCCAGCCACTCCATCTCACCATCGGAATGTGTGATCGTCAGCGGAATGGAGACGAGCGTCTGAATCCCCTCCCGTTTCTCGAACTCCTCCAGCGCCCCCTCCTCGTTGATCCTTTCATGGATCACCTGTGGGAGCGTCATCCAATCGGGGACTTCATCTATGTGAAAGCTCATGACATGCATACGCAATTCATCTGAGATCCCGCGCCAGGAGCGCATAACGAGATGATCGCGCTCGACCAGACTGATCCATCCGAACTCGACATCCATGAACTCCATCACCTCGTCCAGGATGAGATTGATCCTTTCATCCAGATCCCAGGTGCGTAGGAGAGCATTGAGTATGCGGGATTGGGTGATGAGCTCGCTATTCCGCCTCGCCAGTTCCTCCCTTAGCTTATCATGTTCCACCTTTGTCCGAAGCGTTTCGATCCCATATGCGAGGTTATCGGCCAACCTCATCAGCAACGCTATCTCATCGTCGTCGAAGGCATCCCGCTCAGCGGCATAGATGTTCAGGGCGCCAAGAACCCGATCCTCGGCGATGAGGGGTAGTGCTATCGAGGATTCATATCCCCGTCGAATCGCCTCAGAGCGCCACGGGCGGTAGTTGGGATCGTGAAGGATATCCCTGATCAGACAGGGTCTACCCGTTCGGATGGCCCTTCCGGTCGGCCCGCGCCCTGTCTCGCTCTCATCCCATGTGATTCTGACGCTCTCCAGATATCCATCGTCGAAACCCCTTTGAGCCATCGGTCGCACGCTTTTCTCGCCGTTGTGTTCGACATAGCCGATCCACGCCATGCGATATCCGCCGGTCTCCACCACGATCCTGCAGATCTCATCGAGTAGACCAGACTCATCGCTTGCCCACATCAGTGCCTGATTACATTCGCTGAGCATTCTCCAGGAGCGATTTGCTCTGATCAACCTTTCGTCCCTCCGCCTCTGCTCAGCCCTCATCTGACTTTTATGCCGTTCGACGGCATATCGCAACGATCGGGTCAGAAGGTCACCCACTATCCTATCCTTAACCCAATAGTCTTGGGCCCCCTCTTCTAATGCTCTGAGGGCGATCGTCCTGTCGTCGACTTCCCCAAGCGCCACGACGGGCACCTGTGGTATCCGCGATCGCAGTTGAGAAAGGGCTTCAAATCCGTCGATGTCCTGTAGTGATAGATCCAAAAGCACGACGTCTATGTCGCCGTCGGCGAGACGGTTCATCCCCGTTTCAAACTGCTGACAGTGTATCAGCTCGAATTGGCCGAAGCTCGACCCAGCTAGCGCTTCTCTCAGTATCTCGGCGTTACCTAAGTCACCCTCTATCAACAAAGCCCTGATGATTTCATCCTCCTCCATATACCTCATCCTCCTAAATGGTAGAGGGTCTTTCCTCACTCGAAGCGGGATGGGGTATGGTAATGATCTTATCTTATAAGGTATTATACCCCAGGTGATCCGATCGACGCAAGATGTCTAACGGTTTAACGGTTCGGTTAAAACTTCTCCTTGACGATTGGGATTAAATCTTGTATAATTTCAGCTAGAACGTGATTCCCACCACCTTTCACTCCCAGAGGAGTTAGGCAGCGATTGATAAGGTGTCATTTTGCTATGAAAGAAGATTTTATTAGATCGGACTTACCTGAGGTTTTTCCCTTTTGGGGTTTAATCTTCGACTTTAGGGGGCTGATAACGAAACATGGATATCAATAACCTAGACATCGGGAAACTGAAGGAGATGACTATCTCCGAGCTGGCGGCTATGGCGCGAGCGATGGGGATAACCGGTTACAGCAACATGCGCAAGCAGGAGCTGATATTCAAGATCCTGGAGGCAAAGGCGTTGGAAAACGGGCTGATGTTCGGCGGAGGTGTGCTGGAGACCTTACCGGATGGCTTTGGTTTCCTTCGCTCACCCAAGTACAACTACCTTCAGAGCCCCGACGATATCTACGTCGGCCCGGCCCAAATACGCAAGTTCAACCTCCGAACCGGCGATGAGATCTACGGTCAGATCAGGCCGCCTAAAAAGGGTGGTGATAAGGAGGAACATTACTTCGCCCTCCTGAGGATCGAGGCCGTTAACGGAGAGGATCCCGAACTCGCCAAGGATAGGCCGCTTTTTGAGAACCTGACACCCATATATCCGTGCGAAAAGTTGAAGCTGGAGCACAATCCCAAGGAGTTCTCGACCAGGATAATGGACCTGATGGTTCCGGTCGGGAAAGGTCAAAGGGGATTGATCGTAGCGCCGCCGTATGCCGGCAAAACGGAGCTGCTGAAGAACATCGCTCACGGTATCGCCGCCAATCACGATGAGGTTCACATCCTCGTGCTGCTGATAGATGAGCGACCGGAAGAGGTGACCGATTTCGAAAGATCGGTCAAGGCTGAAGTGATAAGCTCGACTTTCGACGAACCTCCTGAGCGACATGTTCAGGTGGCCGAGATGGTGCTGGAGAGAGCTAAAAGGATGGTCGAATACGGCAAAGATGTGGTAATACTGCTGGATAGCCTTACCAGATACGCTCGCGCCTGCAACGCCATCGCACCTCATACCGGAAGGACTCTTACCGGCGGCATAGATATAACAGCGCTTCAAAGACCGAAAAGGTTTTTCGGCGCTGCCAGAAATATCGAGGAGGGAGGTAGTCTGACCATAATCGCCACCTGCTTGGTCGAGACAGGCAGTAAGGCCGACGATATCATCTACGAGGAGTTCAAAGGAACGGGAAATATGGAGATCCACCTCGACAGAACCCTCCTCGATAGACGTATATTCCCGACCATCGACATCAATACATCTAAGACCCGAAAGGAGGAACTGCTCCTGGACGAGGATACCTTAAATAAGGTCTGGATCTTGAGAAAATTTCTCAGCCAGTTAAACCTCGCTGAGTCCATGGAGCTTTTCCTTGAGAGAATGGGAAAGACCAGGAACAACGAAGAATTTCTCGAATCAATGAAAGGAGGAAGGTGAGGAGGAGATGAAACCGGAGATTCATCCCAAACTGGTCGAGGCCACGGTCACCTGCGTCTGTGGTAACACCTTTAAGACGCTCTCGACAAAGGCGGAGATCAAGGTCGAAGTATGCGCTAAATGTCATCCCTTCTATACCGGCCAACGTAAACTGGTGGATACCGCCGGGCGAATTGAAAAGTTCAGGGAGAAGTATAAGAAATACGACATAGAGGTATAGGCTCGGCTCATAGATCGGAAACGGATCGATCGAGGAGATACGAAGGGGGGATATCTCCCTCGTGTCTCCTTCAGTTTATACGTGACGTGGTGGTTCTCATGGAGAGGCTTGAACATGTCGGCGGCCAGGCGGTCATCGAAGGCGTGATGATGCGATCCCGATCCCGATACGTCGTGGCCGTTCGTACCCCAAGAGGGGATATATCGATAAAATCCGAAAGGATAAACTCTCCCGCCGAAAGGTTTCCTGTTCTGAAAAAACCGCTCCTGCGAGGGATCGTCGTGCTGATAGAGTCCCTCCTGATCGGAATGAAGGCATTGACATATTCGGCCCAGGAGGCGATCGAGGAAGATGAAAGGAAAGGTGAGAAAGGGCTGAGCAATTTCGCCATGACGCTCACCCTGCTTATAAGCTTTGTTCTCGGTCTCGGCCTCTTTGTGATCCTCCCGGCCTTTCTGGCGGGGGAGGTGACAGATAAGGGTTGGGCGTTTAACCTGATAGACGGATTCATCAGACTGGTGATGTTTTTCGGTTATATCCTCGCCATATCGCTTATGCCGGATATAAGGAGGGTTTTCGAATATCACGGGGCAGAGCATAAATCCATATACGCCTATGAATCGGGAGAGGAGCTATCCGTAGAAAACGCGTCGAAATACTCCACACTTCATCCCCGCTGTGGCACGGCCTTCCTCCTGACCGTCATGGTCGTCAGCATCCTCGTCTTCTCCATACTCGGTAAACCCAGTTCCTATTTCATCCGCTTCGGAAGCAGGGTGGTTCTCATACCGTTGATAGCGGGGATATCGTATGAGGTGATCCGGTTGGCCTCCAAGAGGTCTCAGAGCGGGATTATGCGGATCGTTATCGCTCCAGGGTTGCTTCTACAGAGGCTAACCACGAGGGAACCGTCATCCGATCAGCTTCAAGTGGCCATAAGCGCACTTAAGGAGCTCGTAAGATCGGAGGAGAGAGGTGATATATCTTAAGATCTTCGCTATATTTCTGAAGATGGGAACCTTCATCTTCGGTGCCGGTCATGCTCTCGCCTTTGCCATTCAGCAGGAGGTCGTATCAAGGGGATGGATGAGCATGGAGGATTTCCAGGATGGGTGGTCCGTCGCCAGCGCCCTTCCCGGGCCGATTACAGTTAAATTGGCCGTCTACACGGGATACAAGGTGGCGGGAGTTCCGGGGGCCATCTCGGCGGTTGTGGGATACATCCTTCCCAGCGCCCTGATGATGGGGATCGTATCCTTCTTCTTCCTGAAGTTCAAGGATTCAAGGGCCGTCGAGGCGATTCTCAGGGGGATCAAACCGGCCGTCGTAGCGCTCATAGCCGTCGCCGCCTATAAGTTCCTGAATACCGGCGCTGTGGTAGATGCCAGGGGATATGTCATATTAACGGCAGCGTTCGGACTCATGGCCTTCGTCGGAGTGTCCCCCATAAAGATCATCCTGGGAGCGGCCATCATTGGCCTGACGTATCTGATAAAACCATAATGTGTGGTGGTGGAAATGCTGGAGAAGTTACAGCCCAAACTCGATGAGATCGAGAGAAGATACGCTGAAATTGAAAGGAAGATGTTAGATCCTGAGGTGCTCTCTGACCCTCGCAAGATCCAGCAGCTTTCCAGAGCGCTTGCCGAGGTATCTCCTGTGATAGAGACCTACGAGAGACTGAAATCGGTTCTCAAGGATATAAACGATGCCAAAGCGATACTGGAGACGGAAAGGGATGAGGAGATGATAGATTTTCTCAGAGATGAGCTCAAGAAACTTCAGGATGAGCGTGAGAGGATAGAAGATGAGCTGAAGCTACTCCTCATTCCGAAGGACCCCAACGACGAGCGCAACGTCATAATGGAGATCAGAGCGGGAACAGGTGGGGAGGAAGCAGCGCTTTTCGCCGCTGATCTCTTCAGAATGTATACCAAATACGCCAAGAGAAAGGGATGGCAGGTCGAGATCATGAATTCCCATCCGACGGAGCTTAAGGGATTCAAGGAGATCATCTTCGCGATAGAGGGACAAGGAGCCTACAGCAGGCTTAAGTTTGAAGGGGGTGTGCATCGGGTCCAAAGGATTCCTGTTACGGAAACGGGCGGCAGGATTCACACCTCCGCCGTCACAGTCGCCGTGTTACCGGAAGCTGAAGAGGTGGATGTGGAGATACGAGATGAGGATCTGCGCGTAGACGTGTATCGCTCCTCCGGACACGGCGGCCAACATGTCAACACGACCGATTCAGCGGTCAGGATCACCCACATCCCTACCGGAATAGTCGTCACATGCCAGGACGAACGCTCTCAGCATAAGAACAAGGCCAAAGCGCTTAAGATCCTCAGGGCAAGGCTGCTGGATATGAAACAGAGAGAGATGGAATCGCAAAGGGCTATCGCCAGGAGGAATATGGTGGGATCGGGTGACAGAAGCGAGCGGATCAGGACGTATAACTTCCCCCAAAACAGGGTCACTGACGACCGGATAAACCTGACACTTTATAAGCTTGACGCCATAATGGAGGGCGATCTGGATCTGATAATCGAGCCACTCATCCTGGCCGATCAGGCCGAGAGGCTCAAGCAGTTGCAGATCGAGGGGAATTGATCGTATGGCTTTTGACAGCTTCAGCCTTCACAGGCTCATAAGTGAGCTCCAGCCGCTGGTGGGCAATCAGATCAGACATATCGCCCAGACCGAGAGCTATGAGATCGCGATACGGATCGGCCCATACGCTCTCCTCATCTCAGCACATCCCGTCCATGCCAGGATCCACCTCATCCCGAGGATGCCCAAAGTGAAGGAAAGGGAGAGACGCCATTTTTCCGATTTCCTCATGACCCACCTGATGCGAGGAACGGTAAACAGGATTGAACAGATAGGGTTGGACAGGATCGTACATATCGAGGTACAACCACAGGGTGACCTGCTGCGTAAAGAGCCCAGGCTTCTGATATGCGAGTTTATGGGCAAACATAGCAACATCATCCTGGTTAACCTCGATACCGGGAAGATACTTGAGAGCATCAAACATATAGATTCAAGCCTTAGTTCCTACAGGGAAGTTCTCCCCGGTCTGGATTATATCCCGCCGCCTCAAAAGCCGAAGTTAGACCCCTTCCGGCTGACAAGGGAGGAGTTTCTAGATGTTATAAGGGAAAGGCCGAATCAGCCTGACAAAGCCATAGTAGCTTCTATCGATGGTTTCAGCCCTGTCATCGCCAGAGAGGTGATCTTTCGAGCAGGGGTGGACGATCCTGAGAAAATGTGGGAGGCATATGTGGAGGTGATCGAGGCGATAAGGGATGAAATCGGGGACGGTCATCCGTGCGTCATGCTCGATCGAGACGGGAAACCCGTTGCCGTTGGGCCGTTAAGGCTGAGGCAGTTCGAAGCTCAGGGGGCTCGACCGGTCTTCTTCAGCTCGATGAGCGAAGCGCTGGAGAGGTTTCACGCAAGGGTGATAGAGCGGGAGAGATTTCTCACGGAGAGATCACAGCTTATAGCAAGGCTCAGGAGGCGTAGAAAGGTTATATCTGAGAAGCTAAATGAGCTTCAGATGCAGATGGAAAGGGCGGAGGATGCTGAGACCATGAGGATCAAAGGGGAATTGATATTATCAAACTTGAAATCGATAAGAAAGGGCGAAACCGAGGTTATGCTTCAGAACTTCTATGACCCGCAGCTTAGGCCGATCAGAGTGGAACTTTCCCCTGAGCTTTCGCCCACCCAAAACGCACAGCTTTACTTCAAACGGTATGCCAAGGCCAAGAGGGCACGGGTTAAGCTCGCAAATGTGATCGCCGATCAAGAAAAGATGTTGCAACTGCTCGATGAGATGATCAAGGAAGTTGAGGATTTAAGATCGCAGGCGGAGCTCGATCGGTTGAAAGAGGATTTGGTAAGGCGTGGGTGGATGAGAAGGGAAGAGGCAAAAGGGGGGAGGAGAAAGGAGAGGGAATCGGAGCCGTTTAGAAGGTTCATCTCATCGAACGGATTTGAGATATTGGTCGGGAGGAACAACAGGGAGAACGATCTCCTGACCCTCCGATTTGCCAACAAAAACGATATATGGCTCCATGCCAAGAACATTCAGGGATCACATGTGCTCATACGGAATCCAGAGGGCAGGGAAATCCCGGTGCCCACTCTACTTGAGGCGGCGTCTCTGGCGGCCTATTTTAGTAAGGCGAAACACTCAAGCCATGTTCCCGTAGACTACACGCTTGCCAAGTATGTAACCAAGCCCAAAGGTGCTAAGGAGGGATTTGTGATCTACACCCATGAGAAAACCCTTTTCGTCGAGCCAAGGCTTTTAAGGGAGAGGGTTAACCCGGAGGGATGAACCCTCCGGGCAGGGGGAAGAATCATCAATACATGTCAGGCGGCGTCGGCGCTTTTTCCTTTTCCTTTTCGGGTATCTCGGCCACGAGCGCCTCGGTGGTGATCATCAGTCCGGCGACGCTTGCCGCGTTCTGGAGGGCGGTCCTGACTACCTTGGTCGGATCGATGATACCCGCCTTGAACATGTCGACGATCTCATCCTTGGCGGCGTCATATCCTATTGCGAAGTCAGCGCTGCGAACCTTCTCGACGATGACTGAGTCCTCCTTTCCGGCGTTGCGAGCGATCTGGCGGATCGGCTCCTCGAGTGCCCTTCTGACTATGTTGATCCCCACCTGTTCGTCCTCGTCCTCGACCTTCAGCTCATCCAGGGCGGGTATACATCTCAGAAGCGCCACTCCTCCGCCGGGGACGATCCCCTCCTCGACCGCCGCTCTGGTGGCGTGCATGGCGTCCTCGAAGAGCGCCTTCTTATTCTTCATCTCCACCTCGCTCGCCGCTCCGACCTTAATGACGGCGACGCCACCGGCGAGCTTGGCCAGCCTTTCCTGGAGCTTCTCACGGTCGTAATCGGAGGTCGTCTCCTCGATCTGTTTGCGTATCTGCTGGATCCGACCCATTATGGCTTCCTTGCTGCCGGCGCCCTCGATGATGGTGGTATCGTCCTTGGTAATGACCACCTTCTTGGCACTGCCGAGGTCGTTGATCGTCACGTTTTCCAGCTTGATCCCCAGATCTTCGGAGATGAACTTGCCGTCGGTCAGGATCGCTATGTCCTGCAACATCGCCTTACGTCTCTCGCCGTATCCGGGGGCCTTAACGGCAGCGCAGCGGAGCGTGCCGCGGATCTTGTTCACGACCAGCGTTGCCAGCGCCTCGCCTTCTACGTCCTCGGCGATGATCAGAAGGGATTTGCCCATCTCAGCGACCCTCTGCAACAGCGGGACGATATCTTTCAGGGCGCTGATCTTCTTCTCGAAGATCAGTATGAGCGGCTCCTCTAAAACCGCCTCCATCCTCTCCGGATCGGTGATGAAGTAGGGGGAGAGATACCCTCTGTCGAACTGCATTCCCTCGACGAACTCCAGGGTTGTCTCCAGGCTCTTGGCCTCCTCAACGGTGATAACCCCGTCCTTGCCGACCTTCTCCATGGCGTCGGCGATGATCTCGCCCACCTTCATATCGTTATTGGCCGAGACAGCGGCGACGTGAGCGATCTCGCTCTTATCGGACACATCCCTGCTTATCTCACCTAACTTCTTGACGACGGCCTCGACCGCCTTATCGATCCCCCGTTTGAGGCTCATCGGGTTTCTTCCGGCGGCGACGTTCTTCAGCCCCTCGCGATAGATCGCCTGAGCCAGGACCGTCGCCGTAGTGGTGCCATCTCCCGCCACATCGCTGGTTTTGGAGGCCACCTCCCTGACCATCTGAGCGCCCATGTTCTCATATGGGTCCTCAAGCTCTATCTCCTTGGCGACGGTGACACCGTCCTTGGTCACCGTGGGCGCTCCGAACTTCTTCTCTATCACGACGTTTCTCCCTCGGGGCCCAAGGGTAACCTTGACGGCATTGGCCAGGATATCAACGCCCCTTCTTATCGAATTCCTCGCCTCCTCACTGAAAGCAAGCTGTTTTGCTGCCATTTATTCTCACCCTCCTTCCTTTTACTCGTTAACGACTTTGGCGAGGATATCCTCCTCGCGCATTATCAGATACTCCTCACCCTCATACTTTATCTCCGTCCCAGCATACTTGCCGAAGAGGACCCTATCGCCGGGGCTGACAGTGGGAGTAACCCTGTCGCCGTTTTCGAGAACCTTGCCCTCACCGACGGCTATCACGACGCCTTCCTGCGGTTTCTCTTTGGCGGTGTCCGGGATGATTATGTTGCCGACCTTCTCCTCTTCCTCCTCAACCCTCTTGACCAGAATCCTGTCATAAAGGGGTTTTATCGGCATAGATCTCATCCTCCTTTGCAGATCGGAATTTTGGAGGGAACCGATCAAGCGATTATGTAATAAGCAATACTCATGCCATCGTATCGATCGCTCGTATCACGCGGGTTATCGATTATGAAAGCGAGGAGAAGGGTCATTTTGACACCCTATCCGATCCGATGGATTGTGTCAAGTTGACAAATCGGGGAGAAGAGTGTCATTTTGATACCGCCTCCCTCGCCTCTTGAAGCTGCTTGAAGGTGAATATCGGTCCGTCCTTGCACACATAGAGGTTCCCCACGTTACATCTGCCACACAGGCCTACACCGCATTTCATCTTCATCTCCAGCGACGTGATGATCCTCTCGGGGGGGAAACCCAAATCGAGAAGAAGCTTGGAACAGAATCTGATCATGGCCGGCGGGCCGCAGGCCACAGCGTAGGTGTTCTCCGCCGGAGGAGAGAGGTCCTTTAGCACATCCGTCACGAATCCGATCCTGCCTTTCCACCCCTCCGCCGGTTTATCTATCGTTAGGATCAAATCCAGATCCTTCCTTTTCTCCCATTCGGCCAGTTCATCCTTATATAGGAAAAGACCCGGTTCCCTTGCACCATAGATAACGGTCACCTTTCCGAAACGCCCCCTATTTTCAGAATGGATCATGTATAGGATGAGCGAACGGAGCGTGGTGAAGCCGAATCCTCCGCCTATGATTATGATATCCTTTCCCTCAAATTGATCCAGCGGATAGTGATTCCCCAAAGGCCCACGGACACCGATAATCGATCCTTCGAGCTTATCATGTAGGGCTGATGTGACCGAGCCGATCCGCGTGACGGTTATCCTCAAGGATTCCTCCTCAACCGGTGAAGAGGCTATGCCCATAGGTGCCTCGCCAACACCTAAAACAGAGACTTCGATGAACTGGCCGGGCATATATTTAAATCGAGCTGCCTCTTCTTCATCGATGAACTGGAGATCGAAGCTCTTTATCCTACCATCATCGGTCTCGACTTTGATCTTGGATATCTTCACAGGTAATGGCAAAAAGGGGTTTTTCATCCTTCCATCCCTGCTTTCTCGAAGGCAGGGGAGGAGAAAGGGGGAATGCCATCCCCATTTCCCCTCTCCTACCGTTTCGATCACGCGCCGAGCACTTCGGCGACCTCCTTGAGCTGTTTGATGATCGGGATGTTCTGCGGACATTTAGCCTCACATTGTCCACACTCAACGCATACATCGGCTGAAGCCGGTTTAGGCTCGCCGTTCACCTTTCTGTTCTTAAGCCGTCTGTATTCGCTCTTGGCGTAATCCTTCAGGCCGTATACCTTGTAGTATATCATAGCCCTGAAATTGGCCGGGATATCAACGCCGTTGGGGCACGGCATGCAATACCCGCATCCGGTACAGTAGAGCTCGGCAAGTTTCCGCACCTGTTCCAGCATCTCAGCCATATGTCTTTTCTCGTCCTCAGAAAGCGGTTCCGTGCGGGAAGCGGTTTCGATGTTCTCCACGACCATCTGCATCGAGCTCATGCCTGAAAGGGCTGTGGTGACGTTTTCGTTGGCCAGGACAAATCTCAGTGCCGCCTCCGCGGAGGTTTTAGCGCCGCCGGGGATAAGCTTCTGGATCTGCTCCGATGGCGCGGCCAACCTACCTCCTCCTACGGGTCCCATGACCAGAATTCCCAGGCCTTTTTGGCGGGCATGAGCTATAACATCTTCATAGGCGCGGTCCAGTATGTTGTATTGAACCAGGATCCCTTCAAAATATCCCGTGTTGATCATCTTCTTGACGTTTTCGGGATCATCATGTGAGGAGAAACAGAGATGTCTTATCAGGCCCTCTTCCTTTGCCTTAAGCGCCTCCTGAAGCGGCCCTCCCTTGACGATGATCCCCTCTATGAACTGGTTCAACCTCAGGTCGTGCATGTGGTAGAAATCTATGTAATCTATGTCTAACCTCTCAAGAGACCCTTCCAGCGTCCTGCGCCACTCGCCCGCATCGGCCCCCTTGTAATGGTTCTTGGTCGAGATGTAGATCCTGCTCCTGTCCATCCCCTTGACAGCCTTTCCGAGCACCCTCTCCGAATCGCCTCCGTTATAGACGGCGGCGGAATCGAAGATGTTAACCCCGTGTTCGTAGGCGTACTTCAGCATCTCGATGGATTCGTCCTCTTTGATCCTTCTGTTCTCATCGGTGGGGAACCTCATGCATCCGAATCCGAGGGCGGACAACTTGATGCCCGTGTTGCCGTATTCGCGGTACTGCATCTTTCCCCCTCCTCTCTGCCTGGGTTTTACGGTGAAATTCTAACAGAAAGAGAAGGCGAAAATCAAGTGAGGTAAGGAATTGACAGAAAAACGCCAGGGGTGTAAAATCAGGTAAAAACCCATCGGAGGTTTCACGATGAGGGTAATACTGGTCTTTTTTGACACCATGAGATATGATCATGCCTCGTTCAACGGCTATCCGAGGAAGACGACGCCGATTCTCGATGAGTTGGCACGTGAGGGAACGATCTTCACGAATTGCTACGCCACGGATGTTCCCACACAACCGTGTTATACGGCTACTTTTACGGGACAGCGCGGCATTAAAACGGGGATCGTCACACATGGCCAACCTGAGGAGACGATTCCAAGTCGACTGGATACCTTCCCGGCCCTTCTAGCGAAGAAGGGGATACTGACAGCGGCTATAAGCACTCTTTATCGATTTCGCCGTTGGTTCGCTCAGGGTTTCATCCACTATATCCAGCCGAACATCGGTAAATGGCTTCAACACGTCAGTTGTGAGGATGTGAACAAGGAGGCGATTCCTTGGATTAAGGCATACGCTCATCGGGAGTTCTTCCTCTTCCTTCATTATTGGGACCCACATACGCCTTATAATCTCGTACCCAAAAGGTATCTGGGGAAGTTCTACTCCGGCGATCCATATGATCCATCGAATAAATCCCTTGAGGACCTCCGATCTCGACCGCTCATGTATTTCTTCATCTCCGGTGGAGCGGTGCCGGAATTAAAGGAGGGGCTCACGGACATCGAGTATCCTATAGCTCAATATGACGCCGAGATAAATTACGCGGACGAACATTTCGGCGACGTACTCGAAGCTCTGGAGAGGGAGAAGGTACTGGATGACACGATAATCATCTTCACCTCCGATCATGGGGAGGCTCTCAGAGGAGAACACGGCGTATACTTCGATCATATGGACGCCTACGAACAGGTGGCTCATGTGCCGTTTTTTATCTGGGCGCCGGGCAGGGTAAAAGCACAGACGGTCTCCGCTTTCGTTCAGCACACGGACATCGCCCCTACGGTGCTCGAAGCCTTTGGGGTAAATGTCCCCGAATCCTTCGAGGGCAAAAGCCTCTGGCCGATTCTCCGCGGGGAGACCACCGAGCACAGGGAGTTCGTCGTCACGAACCAGGGTCTCTGGTCCGCCCAAAGGGCGTATCGGACGAAACGATGGACGCTCATGCGCACATATGCTCCGGGAATGCTCACAGAGGCAAAAGACTGGGAACTTTTTGACAGGCTCGATGATCCCGATGAAAGCAAGGATGTCTCCGCACAGAACGGGGATATCTTCGAGGAGCTAAGGGCAGAATACCTCAGATGGTTGGATGCTGAGGTAGGTGGGAGACCTGATCCCCTAAGGATAGAAGCTGCTAAGAGCTCCGCAGCTAACTCGGTGAAGAGGAGGTTTGAGATGTGGAAAGCGATGTCTCCCAGGGACAGAGGTGATATAGACGATAGACCTGGACGGAGGTAAAACGTGAGAAAATCGATCCTTATTCTGATCCTCCTGGTGATCCTCGGAATAGGTGGGGCGTTTATCTATTACAGGTATCTATCCGGATTGCTCATCGTGACCTCATTCCCGAATGAGGCGATCGTCGATGTAGACGATAAAACCAGAGGTGAAACCCCTCTCTTTGAGAGGTTGATTATCGGAAAACACAAGGTGGAGGTATATAAAAGGGGCTACGGCAGGGTTAGACGTGAGATAAAGCTCAAAGCACGGCAGGAGCTGAAGCTCGTCCTCAAACTCCCGGTTATGATAAATTCCAACCCGTCAGGAGCCGATCTCTACATCGACGATCGATATATCGGAAAAACCCCACAGGCGGTCGATCTGAAGCCAGGCATACACAAGTTCAAATTACATAAGGACGGTTTCCTGGACTACAACTCTTCCCTGATGATAGCGGGCGAATATCTCAAGCCGATACCACCTATAAACCTCAAGCCCATCCCGCCGAAGTATAAAATTCCCGTAACCTCCACCCCTCCCAAGGCGAAGGTTTATCTGGATGATAGATATCAAGGTGAAACCCCAATCACGCTTGAGTTGAAAGCCGGGAGATATCTTGTGGAGATCATGCTCAACGGATATGAGCCATACAGAGACCTCCTGCTCGTCCCATACAAGAAGAGGATCGATGTGAAATTGAAGAGGATCATCCGCTATGGTTCCATTTCCGTTAACGCTTTCCCATATGGTAGGGTTTTCCTGGACGGGATCGAAAAGGGTGAGACACCGATTCTGATCAGAAGGGTTCCGGAAGGTGAGCATACTGTGACGATCAAGCGGGACGGGTTTAAGGAGATAATACGTCGCGTCATAGTCAGGCACGGCAAAAGGGTCAAAATAGGGATCAAAGGGGATAACTGGGTGGCACGATGATCTATTCAGACAAACTCGACACTAAACAGCTCGGCGGCGCGCATTCTGAACCGTATCAGGACGGGTGAGTCCGGCGAACAGCTGAGCTTCTCCTCGCCGCGCCAACTGGAATACCTCCCTAGGTGATCCCCCACGATCGGATCGGCGTCCGCAACGAAAAGCCCTGCGAGGGCGAGCTCGCCCGTCTCCTCCGCCTCAATAGCGGAGAGACGACCCTTTTCGCCCTTGGATATTTGTGCGGTACGGGATAGCCCGTATAGGGCAACGCTACCCGTCCATCGGGCAGGGGAACCAGATCGTTTTTGGCGAAGATGCAACCGCCGTCCCAGCTCCCTGGAGAGCCGGGGGAGATGACAGCCCCTCCCGGAACGAAAGACCAGACGATCCCATCGGCGCTGGAGACGATATGGACCTCGGTGGTATCCTGTGAGATCCGGTAATAATGTATCAGATGTCTCGAGTGCCTCATAGATTGTCCCAAGGGGGCGATGAGGTTAAAGCTCAACTACCTTCTTTCCCTCAAACGATTCTATCGCCGCCCTGACGACGTATAAGGCCTTAAGCCCGTCCTCGCCGGTGGGAGCGGGCTCCCTTCCAGCCAGCACATCGTCAACGAAGGCATGGACTCGGTTTTCGAAGATCTTGTTGAACGTCAGATCCCCCGTCGAAAAGATATTGGGCCTCCAGGAGCGCACCGTTTCATCGCCGTGAGGGAAGAGCTTGACCCCTTCGACGATGTTCTCGACCTGCAGGTATCCCTTGGTCCCACATATCTCCATAAGCTCTATCGGGTGGGTGAAAGAGCTGTCCCAGCTGGCCATAAGGGTTCCGACGGCCTCGTTTTCGAACTTGACGCTTATGGCGATGCTGGTGTAGGTGGCCTCCTCGTTCGGTCTGGCCTGATCGGCCCTTGGGGCGGCCATCGTCGCGCACACCTCCGTTATCTCGCCCCCGAAATACCTCATGAGGTCTATGGCGTGTGTCTCGAGCTCAAAAAGCAGGTAATATCTGCCCTTGGATGAGCTTGCGGGTCCGCCCTGGGAGAGCTTCATCATCACATAGGCCACCTTCCCGATAGCCCCCTCATCGACCAGCTTCTTAGCTCGGAGATAGGGCTTGGAGAACCTGCGGTTGTAGTTAATCGCCAGGAACACCCCTTTCTCCTTCGCTTTCCCCACCATCTGCTCGGCCTCCCAGATGTCCAGCGAGAGCGGCTTTTCGACGAGGACGTGTTTCCCCGCCTCCAGCGCCTCCATCGTCGGCTTGAAATGCAGGTGATCGGCGGTTATGACCCCTACGGCGTCGAGCTCCTCCCTCTCGAGCATCTCCTGGACGGAGTAATAGGGCTTGACGCCGAGCTCGCGCGCCCTTGAGTCGGCCTTCTCCTTGATGATATCGCAGACACAGACCAATTGCGCGTTTGGATGGGATTGATACGCCTTTGAATGTATCAACCCTATCCCACCACATCCAGCTACTCCAACCCTGAGCATCCCTCTACCTCTAAGCCTTCAGGTCTTTGAATCCGTGGTCTATTATACCATACCTCGAGGGGCTAGGCATTCTCCCCTAAATACCTAGCCCCTACAAAGGGCGCAAGGCTTTGCGCCTCAACGGCGGAAATTGTCACCCTAATTGTGAACCATCCCTCTGTTATCGATAAATTTCTTATGCGATCTTCCACCCTGATAAAGTTGATCGCTCTTATTTCCCTTGAGTGTAGTATCTATGGCTAATTGTCCGCCGTCCACCGTCCGCGGTCCGCAGCGGAATAACGGCGGACGGCGGACTGCCGACTGCGGACGGTAGCTTTAAAAATCTCCGC